>JANOVD010000068.1:0-23490 GCA_031417255.1 Chitinophagaceae bacterium | reverse complement strand
CAACGCCACTCTTGTTGGGTTTCTTTCTGACAAACATCCCCAAATTTAATCACGGGACACCATAAACCAAAACACCAAATCAATACCATAAAGGGTTTTAGAAGATTTTTTTTACTTTTTTAAAAAAGTGCGGAAAACAGGGGGAATGTTAACCCCCTCCGCCCCCTGAAGGGGGAACTTTGCAGTAAAATAATTTCTACATCTTTTTTCAAATTAAAAAGTGGTTTCATTTTAAATGAAGCCACTTTTTATATTTCATTAAGACTCTTTTTCTCTGAAGTCTCCAAGTTCCCCCTTCAGGGGGCGGAGGGGGTTATCCTATCACCCAGGTCTCATTCCCTTTCAATAATTTATCCAAATCACCTTTTCCTTTTTTAGCAATTACTTCTTCAATCTGCATGGTCATGCTGTCTTCATAGCAGGCTCTTTCAGTTTCGTAAAACACACCGAAGGGCCTTGGCAAATGCCCTTCCAGTTTCGGATCATCAAACATGCGTATCAATATTTGTGCTTTGTAAAAATCCCGTTCATCATGCATCCACAAATCATCAGTGCCTGCACCTTCTGCTATGTCAACAATAACCGGTTTAAATCCATCTAATTTAATACCCTTGTTTTGTGTGGCACCAAATACCAATGGTTTACCCTGTTCCAAAAACAATACCTCATCAGGTTTTGATTTTTTCTCTGTAAATATTTCAAAAGCGCCATCATTAAAAATGTTGCAGTTTTGATATATCTCTAAAAACGAGGCTCCTTTATGTGCCTGCGAACGCAGGAGCATCGCCTGCAAATGTTTGGGATCCCTATCCATGGTACGGGCAATAAAACTTGCCTCGGCACCTATGGCCAGTGCCAAAGGATTAAAAGGATGATCAATACTGCCAAAAGGAGTTGATTTAGTTATTTTGCCTTCTTCTGATGTTGGAGAATATTGTCCCTTGGTTAAACCATAAATCTGGTTATTGAACAATAAAATATTCACATCAAAATTGCGGCGCAATAAATGAATGGTATGGTTACCGCCAATGCTCAATCCGTCGCCATCGCCGGTTACTATCCAAACACTCAACTCGGGCCGGGCTGCTTTTAAACCGCTGGCCACGGCTGTTGCACGGCCATGAATACTGTGCATGCCATAAGTGTTCATATAATATGGAAAGCGGCTACTGCAGCCGATGCCGCTTACAATTACAATATTCTCTTTTGGAATACCGAGGGTAGGCATTATTTTTTGTACCTGTGCCAGGATGGAATAATCACCGCATCCGGGGCACCAGCGCACTTCCTGGTCGGTTACAAAATCCTTTGCGGTAAGGGGTGTTGAGGTTGCTATTGTTTCAGTTTCACTACTCATTTAATTGATAATTGTATAGTTGATAATTGATAATGCACTGTAATTTACAAAATTATCAATTATCCTTTGTATCATTATCAATTCTTTACCAATTGTTCCCAATACTCCGCTGCCCTTCTTGTATGCGGTATCACAATCGTTCCTCCCACAATATTTGCCACAGCAAATACTTCATACATCTGTTCGGTTGTAATCCCCAGCTCGTGCGATTTACCCAAATGGTATTTTATACAATCATCGCAGCGCAAAACCATAGATGCAACAAGCCCAAGCAATTCTTTTGTATTAACATCCAGTGCGCCTGCTGCATACGTATTGGTATCCAGATTCCAAAGACGTTTTATTACCAGGTTTTCTTTACTGAGAATTACATCATTCATTTTTGTGCGGTAGTCGTTAAATTCTTTTACCAGGTTGCTCATAACATTTTATTATTAATGAAATACAAAGTTATGCCCCACATGTATTTATTGATGAAACTGTTTTAAATTGTCGGAGGTTTTAAAAACTGCATGAAGGAATTCTTTAAAAAATATAAAAAAGAAGCTGCTTTAATAACAGGTGTATTGCTGTGCCTGTTTTTCTTTTTTGCAAATCCGCTTGACCTGTCTTTTAAAGCAAAGCTGGTGCTGGCCATTGCCGCATTAATGATAAGCTGGTGGGTATTGGATGCCATGCCGCTTGCAGTGGTGGCATTGGTGCCTATCGTTTTATTTCCCCTGCTTAATATCAGTACCTTAAAAGATGTTACCAAATCCTATTCCGACAGCATCATTTTTCTTTTTATGGGTGGCTTCTTCATCGGTATTGCCATCGAAAAATGGAACCTGCACAAACGTATTGCCCTCAGCATTATCAATATAACCGGTACCAATGGCAACCGAATTATTTTAGGTTTTATTATAGCCACCGGGTTTTTAAGCATGTGGTTAAGCAATACAGCAACTACCATGATGATGTTCCCCATTGCCCTGTCGGTGATACATGTTATAACCACACACAATAAAGAAAGTACCGGTGTTAAAAATTTCTCACTGGTGCTTATGCTCTGCATTGCGTATGCATCCAACTTTGCGCTGGGTACTATTATTGGCACGCCGCCAAATGTGGCTTATGTAAATTATATACACGAAAAGTTCAACTTTACTATCGGTTTTACCGACTGGATGATTGTGTTTACACCATTAACGATTGTATTACTGTTCATGCTCTATTGGGTAATGGTAAAATTTCTTTTCCCCAATAAAATAAAACACAGTGTAGAAGGAAAGAGTTTTATTAAGGCCGAATTAAAAGCACTTGGTAAATTATCTACACCCGAAAAAAGAGTATTGCTTGTTTTTATTGGAACCGTTTTTTTATGGATAACAAAAGACATTATCAACAGCATACAAAAAATTATCCTGCTTGATGATACCATCATTGCCATGATCGGTGCCATTACTTTATTTATTATCCCTTCGGGAAATAAAAAAGAAGCAAGAGAAGAACGTTTGCTCGACTGGCCCGATACCGGCAAAATGGCCTGGGGTATTTTACTTTTATTTGGTGGAGGCATAGCACTTGCAAAAGCATTGGAAGATGTAAAATTAATGGACCAGTTGGGAACATATATTGCAACGTATGCAACGGATAATACTTTTTTAATGATACTCATCGTTACTACCATTTCTGTTTTTTTAAGTGAGGTAATGAGTAATGTGGCACAGGTAATTGTTATGGCGCCGGTAATTACTTCGGTTGCCGTTGCCATGCACCTGGATCCTTTACTGCTGGGTATTCCCATGACACTGGGAGCAAGCTGTGCAGGCATGTTACCCATGGGCACACCACCCAATGCCATTGTTTTTGCAAGCGGGCATATAAAATTAAAAGACATGATAAAGGCAGGATTTGTGCTCAACATCATCTGCATCATTTTAATTACCCTGTTTTGCTGGCTGCTGCAACCAATGATTATGCGGTTGATGTAAACTCGTCCTCGTCTCCGACGAGGATGAGCTGGTTGTAAGTCTCTGACTTATCCAAAACTTATTTATCTTTTTTACAACTCACCAAAAAATCCTTTATCCCCTGCACAATCTTATCAGCGATCTGCTGCTGAAATTTTTCATCCATCATTTTCATTTCATCCTCTGGGTTGCTGATGAAAAGCGTTTCTACCAATGCACTGGGATATTCTATTGGGCTGTTGAGCATAAAATTAAAACTGCCATTATTGCCATGGTCCTTTAGTCCCAGCTCCAGCATACGTTTGTGAATGGCATTACTTAAGCCTTTAAATCCTATGTAACGATAAAAACTACTGGTGCCTGTAACCCGTATCGGGTCGGATGAAGAATTTAAATGAATGCTGATCAACAGATCCGGCATACTGTCGCGGTAAAACAAAATACGTTCTTTATTATCAACAAATTTTTCCGATGTTCTCGTCATGATTACTTTAACACCCTCCTTCTCCAATAGTTTTTGCAATTTTAGTGATACAGCCAACGCCAGCATTTTTTCAGATGAACCTGTTGGCCCGCCGGCACCGGTATTACTGCCGCCATGGCCTGCATCAACCGCAATGGTTAAATTACTGAGTGCTAAATTTTCGGGCTGCCGTTTTATTTTTATCACCAGGGTATTGCCTTTGTAATAAATAATATGCCCCCAATGCTGTGCATGTTTTAATTCGATCGTAATTCTGAAAATCTCATCTTCCAGTTGCTCATAAGAAACATTTTTTATTTCCTTCGTGTTTTCAAGTTGTGTAATCCAGTTGGTATTATTGGTAGCGCCAAAAACATCCACTACAATTTTTGATGGATCAACCAACTGAAAACTCTGGTAAGGCAATCTTGCAAACAAACCCAGTTGCACATAATCAAAAGCGCTGTCGCCATACACTGTCCATCGGTCGGTAAGCGATTCGGGTGTAAAAGTTCCCTTGGGTAAAAACACAACTGCATCATCATCAATATAAGCAGTGCGGTATTTTGATAAACGAATTTTGTATTCGCTGCCCACTTTGCCAACTACGTTCAATAAAACCATAGAATCTATATAACCAATTTTTGCACCGCCCAGCCTATCATCGCCCAGGCCAAATAATAAATGTGCAAGCTTACCTTTTGTTATGGCAACATTGGGGGCCAGCGGACCAAACATGCTAACCCAATACTGGCTTTGCTTTGTAAATGTTTTACCGGCCGGGTCTGTTATAGTTACCGGAATTTTGCTAACTAAAAAACTGTCGTTTTCCTTAACCACATATTCGCCCTGGTAAATGCCGGGCATTTTGTTGTTGGGCATTTCGTACAAAGGAATATTGCCGTTGGCAAAAACGGTGCAACCGGTAAGCGACTTTACTTTAAATTTTATCCTGTCGCCGGGCATTACAAATAAATTGCCTTCGGGCAGGGTTTCAATTGATGCGATGTCTAATATTTTAACCGTATCGGGCGGCGGCGGTAAAGTATAATTGTAATTTAATTTTTTGTTTATTGATTTATCGGGTGCGGTAAAAGCGATCAAATTAAAAACAGTATCGCCAGGTTTTAAATTCAACTCGTATGCAAAAGCGCCCGTTGGGTAAACCTTTACTTCTTTTCCGTTAATATTGAGGTTGCAGGTTTTGCAGGTGCTGCCAACAATATACTGGCGTGATGCTTTTACATTGATCTGCACTTTGGTGGGATCCACCAGTTTAATAAAAGGTTTATCAACTGTTTGCGCATTGACCCTAACTACAATAAACAAGGCGATTATTACTGATATTTTTTTCATGCAAATACTAAATTACCTGATTATTTAAAACTCCTGTATATATAATGTTAATGCGGCTCACAAACTTATCTATCTCTTAATTATTACCCTATATTTGCGCCCTAAACCGGCATACACAGTACTTTAATGAAAAACATACATATCAAGCTGATACTAATATTCCTATATTTCGCCCCTTTCGCCGGTTTAATTGCACAACCTTATTCAAGCTATACACCCATTTTAAATGACTCCATAAAACTGCTGAACATTAAAAATGCCATAAGGCAAAATTACCTTAAAGACAGCGCTTCCATCACCGGCGAAAATAAAAAACAGATCATCGGCTTTTACCGCGAAAGGCACCAGTTTCTGGCCGATATGTTTAAAGACAAAGAATTTATAAACAACCCCGAGGCCGACAGTTATTTAAACGCCCTTGTTACACAAATTTTCAACAGCAATCCGCAACTGAAACAACTGGGCACCCGTTTTCTTTTTTCAAGGGTGTTTTGGCCAAATGCTTTCAGCACTGGTGAGGGTACCATCGTTTTTAATATTGGCCTGTTTGCAAAACTCCAGAACGAAAGCCAGGTAGTGTTTGTGCTTTGTCATGAGCTGGCGCACCTCTACCTCGATCACAGTACCAAATCCATTCTGCAATATGTAAATACAGTTAACGCCAAAGATTTTCAAGAGCAGTTAAAAGAAATTAAAAAATCTAAATACGAGGTAAACAAACAACTGGAGAAACTGGAAAAGGGTTTGGTTTTTAAAAGCCGCCGTCATGGCCGTGAGCATGAGACCGATGCCGATTCGGTTGGGCTGAGCTTTATGCAAAACACCGGTTATAATGTAAAGGAAGCGCTTACCGGCCTTGGCATACTGGATATAATTGATAAAGAAACCTATGCTGCTGATACCGGCCTGCAGCGTTACTTCAACTTTACCGAATATCCTTTTAATAAAAAATGGCTCAAAAAAGAAGAAGGTTTTTTTGGCGGCGTACCCGATAAAACCATCAGCAGCAAAGAAAAAGATTCTTTAAAAACACATCCCGACTGTAAGGCACGTATTGAAAAACTTACACCACTTGTTGATAAAATATATAGCCCTGGCAGCAGTAATTTTTTAGTGAGCGAAGCTACCTTCAACAGTTTTAAAAACGATTTTAAATTTGAAGTGGTTGAATTCTGTTTCGTTTCAAAACGCATCAGCCGCTGCCTGTATTATGCGCTGGAACTTCTGGAGACGAATCCCGATAATGCATACCTGGTAACCATCATCGGCAAATGCTTTAACGAAATGTACAGCAACCAGAAAGAACACACCCTCAACCGGGTGGTTGATCTGCCATCGCCCTATGCCGATAAAAATTATGACGTGCTTACGCAATTCATTCAAAATATCAACCTCAACAATGTAGCTTCGCTTGGTTTTTATTTTTTAAACAGTTACAAAACAAAAATGGCAGGCAATGATAATTTCGAAAAAACACTGGCCATCAGCCGCAAAAATTTTAATAATAACTAAAATAGAATTATGAACTGCCATTATCTTTTTTCTTGCCACGAATTACACGAATAAACACTAATAATTCGTGTTAATTCGTGCCATTAGTGGCTAAAAAACAGCAAATGAATTTGCCAGGCAAATTCCTGGAATCATTTTTAACAGCTTTTAAACTTTTAAACTAAAATTAAACAATGAAAAAATTCCTCAAGCTATTTGCCTTCTTCATCATGGCAACAACTGCCATTTATGCCCAGGGTAAACTCAGTATCGAAAACGTTCGTTCTATCTACATCCGAAGCAACGGCGAAATTATGGATGGTGATGAGCTGAAAGGCTATTTTACCTTTTATATTTCTGATAAGGTTGACAGCAAGACCAACGAATACACCGTTCAGATAATGGATATGAACCTAAACAAGATCAAAGACATCAAATTTGAAGATGACAAAGCCGTGCAAATACTGGAAAGCAGTTATAACGGCGAAAGCATCATGTTTTTGTTTTACAACAGAAAAGAAAAAACACTGGAGTACCGTGCTTACAATTTTGAAGGCAAAAAAATATCTACCTACACCAAGGAACTAACCAGCCGCAGTAAAGCTTTGCTGGAGCAAACCTATGGTTCAAAAGGTGATGAAGGACAGAACGAAGCCTTGTTCAGCGTGCAGAACCAGGGCTATGTAACCGTGTACCCCGTAAAAGAAGGAAAGTATTTTACATACGAAGTGAATTTCTTTTTTACCAGCATGCGCAAACAATGGAGCTTTGAAGCAGCCGAAGAGCAGGACGACAAATGGGCTACTGCCATGTACCTGGGCAGCACCGATTCGCTGGTGATATTTGAAGTAATAAAACAAAAACGCCTGATGGGTGGTGCACCGCACAGTTGGTTACTGGGCCTTAATATATTTACCGGCAGAAAAGTTTTTGAAGTAAGCACCGAAGCTGAAGATTATAAATTTTACCCCATGAACATTTCGCCCATCAGGGGCAGTTCCGATTTTTTATTAATGGGTACTTATTATGAGCCCGATGGCAGGGTGATGAAAGATGCCAGCTTAGGTTTGGCAGCGTGGGTTTTTAATCCGCAAGGAAAAGTAGTTAACAAAAAATACAATTCATGGGATGCGGATATCAGTAAATATATTTCTACCGATAAAAAAGGAAGGGTAGCCGATTTGGGGTATGTGTACTTTCATAAAATTTTACAAACAGCCGATGGTAACTTTTTTGCCATTGGCGAAGGATATAAAAAAGTTGCCAGCGGCCTGGGCATTGCCACGGCTATTTTAAACCAGGGCAGCGGAAGCGTGGCAATGGCCAAATTAAAAATTACCGACCTGGTTACCTTTAAGTTTAACGATAAATTTGAAATTAAAGACGCCAAAATTTATGATAAGAACAGCAACAGCCAGGAGATGCAGAGCGGTGCCGAGTTCTCATCGCCGCACACCATGGCGGTAATGGCCAAGGCATGGGGCTTTTTTGATTACGATTTTACACAAACCAATAAAGAGCATACCCGTTTTTCGGTTTGCTACAGCGACTATGTACGTGGCAAAGATTTTAAAGGCAAAACCTTTAACTCCATCACCTACGACGAAGGCAAAATGACCACCGATAAAATTGAGCTTACCAGCAAAGCCAAATGGATGCGTGTGTTTCCGGCAAAAACCGGATCGGTAATGATAATGGAGTATTTTAAAAAAGAGAAAAGACTGGAGATGAGGTTGGAGAAACTGAATTAAGGTTTTATAAAATGATTGCTGCCATCCTTCATTAATTTTGGGGGATGGCAGTTTTGTTTACAAAATTGTTGACACATTGCTTATCATAGCCATATTGACAAATAAAATCAATTTCTCTTTTTAATACCCTTTGCCAGTTTTTTATCCTCCGTTTTTAATTTTCGCTGTAGTTTTTTTACATCTTCGGCAGCCAATAATTTTTCAGGCTGCACTCCTCTTTCTTTAAGCATTTTTCTTACTGCGCTGTTATTATCAACATGTTCATTGCTGATAGCAGTATCGCCTTTCAGATCTTTTTCAATTACATTATGGCTGGTGAGTTCGGTGGCAAAGTCTTTGGCTTTTATTGTAAGTGTTGGTAAAAAATCGGCCAGTGGCCTGTTGGCGGGCACCCCTAATTTCCGTTTCATATCATTGGTACCGAAACCTCCAAATAATGCCGCATCGCCTTTTGAACGGATAATGGCAAAGCCCTTTTCATCAACACCCCGTTCATAAATAATGCCCGACAATTTCTTTTCCGTTTTAGATAATTTTTCCCTTGCTGCCACCCTTGCAATATCCAGTAACCGTTGCTCAATAATTTCCTGTTTACGGGTTTGCACAGCAAAGTAGGTTTGTGCAAAAGCAATAGCCTGTTTATTGGCATCGCCATTTTGTGCAATTAAGTAACAGGCATAACGGGTGAGGGCAATATCTTCAATTTCACGTTCTGCACCACTTCCCAGCCTGACCATTTTCGTGACTTCACGAAAATGATCACTGATTTTTTCACCTGCATTTTCACAGGCCTTTTTTGCTTTATCAATTGCATTTGTAAAGTTCTCCCATCTGCTGTAACCCAATATGGGCTGCAACTCCCTTGCGCTCCAACATTCAATACCCTTATAATCATAGCAGGCCTGTTCAAATTGTAAAAACAGTTCTGCAATTAATTCCTTTTTCATACGACTTAGTTTACATACAGATAAAGATAAATAATTATTTTATCTGCCATCCTGTATTAATTTTACCTAATGACCGATGTGCATACAACAACCCAGCGCAGCTACAATATGAGCCGCATTAAAGGCAAAAACACGAGCCCCGAAATGCTGGTGCGTAAATTTTTGCATGCAAATGGATTTAAAGTTTCTATTGATCTTAAATTGAATTATGCTAAAACTAGAAATTAAACCGCTTGAAATATTTTTAATGAACGACCAACCGTTCACTTGTCCGCATTGTGGTACAAGATGCAATGAGATTGGCAGTTTTTACCACACCAATACAAAACTATTAATTAACCAATGTTTGAATAAAGATTGTGGCTTTATTTGTGGGGAGGAAGAAGATGAAGATTTTTTAAATCGTTTCTAGTCCTAATTCTTTTAAGTAATTAAAAGTACTATTATAATATTCAGGATTTCTGGTGCCATCATCTATGTCACCTTCCGGTATAACAATTATCATTCCCTGGCGTGCCCTTGTCAATAAAACTCTGTATGCATTTATGAGGTATCTTTTTCGATCTTCCTTGTGTATATTTTGCCATTTGCTGCCAACAAATGAATAAGATTTCCATCCAGTATCCGAATATCTAAAATCACCATCCCAAGTTACGCAAGTCCAATCTAATTCTAAGCCTTGCACTTGAAATTCAGTAGCGACATCTTCTAAATAGTAAGAGGACCGAATATCATCCTTGCCATCCAAAAACCAATTAACAGGATTCATTGGAGATTTTACATCAATAGCCAATGGCTTTAATCTTATTGCTTGTGAGGATACAACAATTCCATAACGTTCTGTTCCTCTCGATTTTTCTTTCAGCCATTTTTTTGCATTGCATAAGTCTCTTGTTAAAACAATTGGGTAATTTTTATTTATAAGCTGATAAGTTTTTTGGGCAGCGTCTTTATCCAAATCTAAAAGTTGTTTAATAAAAAGCGAAACACTTTCAGCCCTATAAGATCGCATTGAAACAGCCAAATGCAAATCAGCATTAAACTTTGTCACACGATTATTTTTTATTCTTTCAATTGAATCAACTGCAGAATATTCACTATCAGTTAAGTTAGGTGAAATTGCAACTTCCCATTTAGGAAATTTATCAAGGATAGCATTTAACCATTCTGAAATACCAGCCTCACCGGTATTTATTTCTTGCCCTCCTCCAACTAAACAAACCATAACAGCCCAATCTTCATGTCTATCTAAACAAGAAATTAGATATTCGGGTTCAGATTCATCAAAGTTGGGTTGATTCTTTTTAGTCCGCATAAACTTTATGGTCTGTTCTTTATTCCATACCCTTTGTGCTTCATCAAAAATAGCTACATGATCGTAAGGCGCTTTAGGGTCTATAAGATAAGCATCTCTATAATGATGTATAATTTGTATAAATGTTTTTACCGCTTCTCTTGCTTTTCCTTTTGTTAATTTATTACCTAATTCCTTTTCTCTTTTCACTTTGTCTCTAGTCAATGCTTCTTGCAATATAGCTACCAATGGGGCATTACCAGACAAAAAAACACTTGTATTCCCTTTATCTTTATCTAAATGCGTTGCAGCAACTTTTAATCCCACCAAAGTTTTACCTGCGCCTGGCACACCCGTTACAAAACAAATAACCTTTTTTTGTTCTTGTTTTGCATAATCAATAATTTCAGAAATAGAGTTTGTCGTTAAGGTTAAATTAATTGCGTCTGCGTCATTTCTTGTTATAGCTTCAACGCTATGATTGTTAAAAAGATTTACTGCAGCTTCAATTATAGTAGGCGTGGGAGAGTAACTACCTTTTGCATATTCTGTTTGATCTAATTTCATTTTATCAGAAAACCATTCTAATGTTTTACGAATAACTTCTTTTATCCCATACTTATTTGTCTTTACTGGTAGAATTAAATTGTCATCATGTGAAGTAGTAATAATATTGAAAAATGAATCTGCTGCTTCAGTAGCAACCAATATTGGTGCAATAACAGCAGTATGACTTGGCTGATGAAAATTCTTTAAATCAAGTGCATAGTCCCAAACTTGATCTATATTATAACTTAGGAATTCAGTTTCTCCAACTTTAAATTCAATAACAAAAACTACATTTTCTATGATTAACAAGCAATCAACCCTCTTACCCATTCTCGGTATAGAAAATTCAAAAAACAAAGTGCCCTCAAAACCATGTAATGTTGATTTTAAAATTACTATTTGTTGTTCCCAAGCTTTATTTTGATTATAGGTTGAATCAAAATAATTGGACATTGTAATCGAACCAATAATCTCTTCAATGCTTTGAGATATAAAATTTTGAATTGAGTTGGAATAATAATAATTAAGCATGGACAATGTTAACTAAAAATATTTATAACTATTTATTTTCGCCATTGTCTGGTATTCGTGCCGCAGGCTTTGCAGCCCGGCAATCACCAACAACACGTTTTTACGCTTTGTAATCATTGCTTTCATCTTCACAAACCCATTAAAAACCAACTCTCTACCCCCCATTTCCCCCCTAACAATGAAATTTAATACCGGTAGATGAATCTGCCTCCGTCATTCATGAAACTACCTCCACCATTTATGAAACCGCCTCCACCATTTATGAAATTGCCTCCGCCATTCATGCAACTGCTTCCACCATTTATAAAACTGCCTTCGTCATTCATGAAACCTCCTCCCACATTTATGAATGCCGTGTAGGTATAACAATTGGCTTTATTAATATGCCAAATGCAACTAAACATGTATCAAAAAACACAAAAACTGATTCCTGTTTTAAAAACATGAGTCAAAAATTGCGTTTTTTGACTTATATTAGCACAATATGAGTCAAATTCCAACAATAATTGAGCCTTTGCCTTTACAAGCAGATGTAGAAACCCGGGCGGTGCTGCGTAAAACCGCATTGGCCCATAAGGCATTGGCCGAATTGAAGGGTGTTATAACCAGCATTCCCAACCAGAACATTTTAACCGAAACACTTACGCTACGGGAAGCTAGGGAAAGCTCGGCTGTAGAAAATATCATCAGCACATTTGCCGAAGTATACCAGAGCAGTTTATTTACCAACCGGTTTGCGTCACCGGCTGCCAAAGAAGTACACCTGTATGCAAAGGCATTGAAAACAGGTTTCCAACTGGTAAAAAAGAGCGGGCTGCTTACCAACAATCTTATTCTGCAGATACAGGAACAGGTGGAGGGTAATAAAGCGGGGTTCAGAAAACTGCCGGGAACAAAATTATTGAATGATAAAACCGGGGAAGTAGTGTACGTTCCGCCACAGGATCATGATACAATCGTATCCTTAATGAACAACCTGGAAATATTTATGAATGATGATGGGATGATGGATGCTGACCCCCTGGTAAAAATGGCCATCATGCATCACCAGTTTGAAAGCATTCACCCGTTCTATGATGGCAACGGAAGAACAGGCCGCATCATTAATATACTTTTCCTGATACAAAAAAACTTACTCGACCTTCCGGTATTGTACCTGAGCCGGTATATCATTAAGCATAAAAATGATTATTACCGGCTGTTACAAAAAGTACGGCAAACCGGAGAATGGGAAGAATGGATAATCTATATGCTGGATGGCATAGAGCAAACAGCGAATGAAAGTATTATACTCATCGGCCATATTAAAAACCTGATGCAGCAATACAAACAAACGATCCGGACAGAATTGCCAAAAATATATAACCAGGATCTGCTGAATAATCTTTTCAAATATCCTTATACCAAAATTGAATACCTGGAGAAGGACCTGGATATAAGCCGGAGTACCGCTATCCGGTATTTAAAAGAACTGGAGAAATTGAATTTGCTGGTAAAGCAAAAGATAGGAAGAGATAATTTTTATATCAATAAACAATTGTTTGATCTACTGGCAGCAAATAAATGAATGCTATAATTAAGATCGCTCACTACTTTCTTTTTAAAACACAACTTTCTTTTCCCCACCCTATCTCCATTCTTTTCACCGCAGTTGGTGTTAGCCCGAAAGCCCACTGCCCGCCGTTGTCTGGTATTCGTGCAGCAGGCTTTGCAGCCCGGCAATCACCAACAACTCTACAGGCATATGTTTACTGGGGGGTAACATTTCATCCATCCTCTTGATATACTTCCGTAATCAACTATTTAAACCTAAAAAAATTATTATGAAAAAGTTATTTAAGAATTCAACAATTGTACTGGTATTATTAAGTTTCTTCGCCACATCATGCGAAAAAGAAATCCCGGCTCCGCCAGCCCCTGCACCCATGACAATGGAAGCTTCAACAACCTTTACACCCAGCGGAGCCACCACCCCAAAAGTTGTAAAAGGCGATATTGAAGATGGCGAAAGAGCCATTACATATATCATTAAGCCTAAATTAAATGTATGTAATTGTACAGGCATCTGGAGCTTTACAGTTGCTGAGCTTAATAATAATCAATATAGCGGCGGAATAGATAAAAGGAATGGCGAAGTAAGATTCATGTCGATGATATCGGGAACTTATAAGATCACCATCACATTCACCTGCCCCGATGGTTCATCAGCATCAACCACTGTTAACATTACGGTTAAATAATAAACGGGCTTTTTAAAAAAATATCTTCTCACCAGCGGTGATGAAGATATTTTTTTTGCTGACAGGTTTATTGAACTGACCTTTTCCCCATGGTATCCCCATTCTCTCCCCAACATATTTACATAACACAAGGTTTACAATTTCTTTACGTTATAGTGTGAGCTTACACACATTAAAACCATAGCATGTTACAAAGTAAAACGGTGCTTTCGCTAACTATCGATCTGCTGGCCAATAATGCCTTTAATCATTTAAAGGATGAAGAGATATCGGCCCTGCATCATTTAATTTTAAAACTGAAGGAACCACTTACACCCATACAACAAAATCTGCTGCTTACTTTCTGGAACCATGCCTACACCGGCGATCTGCCGGCTGCTTTACTGTACCGCTGCAATACCGTGCTGCAGCAGCTTGGCCGCAACCCGCTGGAGGAAATGGTGATGGAGGTGTATTAAGTGTGTTGTATTATTTTTTTGAGGTAATCTTTAAGCGGAGTGTAATTTTCTTTTTTATTTTCTTTCACTTTTTCATACAATGCAATATCTTCTTTCATTTCCAATTCTTCAATCAGATATTCATACTCTTTAACCGATAACTGCACAGCCATTTTTTTTCCTTTTTTATCAGTAACAAATTGGGGGTTCAATGTCATAACTATTCTTTTTATCTCTGTGAAATTACAAATTAATATTGTGCTTAAAAATATGAGTGAAAAAAGCAACCTGTCATAATACAAAAAAAGACTGACCAATTACTCAGCCAATCTTTTTTTTCACATGCCTGTTATTAAAACTGTGGTTTATTAAAAGGCCTCCCGTACTGCACATATATGGAGGTATTGTGCTTACTAACGCCACAGCGGTTTTTTACCCGCTGGTTTTTTAGAGCCCTTGCTTACAGAAGAAAGCTTCATATTGCTGTGGGGATCTCCATTGGCCGTTGCCCTGTTAAATGTATTCTGATCGAATGTTGTTACCGGGTCTTTTATTAAAACAGGTGCACCATTCAATCCATCGCCCGGTACCATCATTTGTTCATTGCCTGTGTTTGCTGCTTTTTCAACTGTTGCATCGGGTAATTGTATCACCGGTGCTGTATTGTTTTCAGCAACAACTTTTTTTCCGGGCGGCGGGGCAGATTTTACCACTATCCTCACCGGCAGTGCTTTTACCGTGGCCGCTTTCTTTTTGGCAATAACTTTCCGGCCGGCCGGCAAGGCAGGTTTTACTGCTGCTTTTTTAGGCACCAGTTTTTTAGGCACCAGTTTTTTTAATGTCGGCAGAACCTTGTGGGCCGGTTTCTTTATAACCGCTTTGTTTGCTACCGGTTTCTTTGCAGCCACTTTTCTGCCTGCCGGCAAGGCAGGTTTTACAATGGCTTTTTTGGCTGGCACTTTTTTAACCAGCTTCTTTATGGTCCGCAGCACACTGTGTGCTGGTTTTTTTGCCACAACTTTTTTTACCGGTGCTTTTTTAGCAACTGCTTTTTTAGGTGCTGCTTTTTTTACAGACTTAGATTTTTTTACCATGATTTACTTTTTTAGAAAAATGTAGTGAAGGGATTTATTGGTATGATAACGTATACCAAAACTGTGCCAGTACCAAACATACCTAAGCAGGCAACAAAAAACCCACTTCATAATAAAGTGGGTTTATAAAAAATACTGTATATCGCTTACCAGGGATATTTATTTTCTGCAATTAATTTAGCTGCAATTCTGCGGCGGGCATCTTTACTGTTAAAGGGTTCTGTTTTTGTAAACCGCTTTAAGCCCAGCAGCATCATGCGTTGCTCATCGCCACCGGCAAATGCATTGATGGCTTCCTTGCCGGCTTTATTCACTTTATCAACTGCATCATTCAGGTAACAGTGCATCATATCAATCTGTACCTGCGATGCAGCTTCACCCTGCTTATCTGCCATCTTCATAATTCGCAGTAAAGTACTCTCTGCTTCAAAAGTTTCAATGGCCATATCTGCAATGTTCATCAGTATTTCCTGTTCGTCCTGTAGGGTCATCATCAGTTTTTGTACCGCAGCACCGGCTACCATCAAAATGGCTTTCTTCATATTTACAATGGTTTTGCGTTCTTTGGCAAACGGTGTATCATCATCATTTCCAAATTCGGGAATGCTCATCAGCTCTTTACTAACGGCCATGGCTGGGCCCATCAGATCCAGTTTGCCTTTCATGGCTCTTTTCAATATCATATCCACGGTAAGCAGGCGGTTAATTTCGTTGGTACCTTCGTAAATGCGGTTTATGCGGCTGTCGCGGTAGGCACGGCTTATGTTATATTCATCGCTATATCCGTTGCCACCATGCACCTGCACACCTTCATCCACCACATAATCCAGCACTTCGCTTCCCTGCACTTTCAAAATAGCGCACTCAACTGCATATTCTTCGGCAGCTCCCAGCAGTGCTTCGGCAAAAGTTTTACCGGCTGCTGCCAGTTCTGTTTCTTTATCATCAATCCATTTGCTGGTACGGTAAATAGCGCTTTCGCCAACAAATATGCGTATGGCCATTTCGGCCAGTTTATATTTTATGGCACCAAAGTTTGCAATGGCGGTTTTAAACTGCTCACGGGTATTGGCATAATTAATAGTTTCGGTAAGCGCCATTTTAGAGCCGCCTATAGCCGCAGCAGCCAGTTTTAACCTGCCGATATTTAAAATATTAAATGCAATGATATGGCCCTTGCCAATTTCTCCCAGCAAATTTTCAACAGGCACTTTACAATCCTGAAAATATAACTGCACGGTAGATGAACCCTTGATGCCCATCTTGTGTTCTTCGGGGCCCTGTGTAAATCCTTCCATGCCACGCTCAACAATAAAGGTTGAAAATTTATCGCCATCTATTTTGGCAAACACGGTATACACATCGGCAAAGCCGCCGTTGGTTATCCAGCATTTTTGTCCGTTCAAAATATAATGTTTGCCATCTGCAGAGAGTACAGCAGAAGTTTTTGCACCAAGGGCATCACTGCCGCTGTTTGGCTCTGTTAATCCGTATGCGCCTTTCCACTCACCGCTGGCAAGTTTTGGAATGTATTTCTTCTTTTGCTCTTCGGTACCAAAATATAAAATGGGTAAAGTGCCGATACCTGTATGTGCGGCCACTGCAACACTAAATGAATAACCGCCACCAAGGCCTTCGTTCACTAAAGTAGATGTAATAAAATCCTTACCCAATCCGCCCAGGTCTTCGGGAACCGATGCGCCAAGCAAACCCTGTTCACCGGCTTTCACCATAAGCGAAGGCATAAGGCCCGGCTCCATTTTATCAATGCGGTCAATAACCGGCAGTACTTCTGTATTCAAAAACTGAATACACATTTCTTTCACCATCTGTTGCTCCTCATTAAAATCTTCGGGTGTGTAAGTTTCAAATGCATTGCTTTCTTTAATTAACCATTCGCCGCCTTTAAGGGGTGTGGTGGTTGCGGTTGATGTGCTCATACTGAAAATTTAAGCCTCCCCAAGCCCCTCCAAAGGAGGGGCTTTAAAGAGTATGATTATTTAAACGTTTTTTATTTCAAACAAGTGAATGTTACTGTTCTTTAAAAGTGTTTCTTCACTCAGATTCTTGCCTTCACTCCCCCTTCGGGGATTTAGGGGGCCAGGTTATCATACACCATCTGCAATACTTCTTTCGCAATTTCAATCTGTCCGTTGGTTACACCCTGCAATGCTTCGTTTAAAGTTGTGTTGGCTACCTGCATGCAATGTTCCTCAAGCTCTTTTCCTTCGGGTGATAATACGATCAGGTTTTTGCGCCGGTCTTCTTTGGATGCGTTTCTTTTTACTAATCTCAGTTTTTCCAGGTTGTCAACCAGGCGTGTTATGCTTGGTTTATCCCTGAAAGTTGCATCGCATAATTGCTGCTGGCTCATACCATCAACTTTCCACAAATGATACAATACACTCCACTGCTCAATGGTTATTTCTATGCCCGCCTGTTTAAAATTCTTTTGCAGCCTGCGCCCTATTGCTGTGCTGGCCTTGCCGGTTATAAAGCTGTAAAGTTCTCCTTTTTTAAATTGGTAGTTTGACATATAGTTGTTTATGCAACTAAACAAAGATAATCATTCGTTTGAATTTTTAAAAATTATTTTTGTGTTCCGGGCATTAGTGCAAAAATTTAATCCCGATAGCTATCGGGACGTCGCACTCTTGTACCGCATACCATTATGCAACTCGCCTTACTCATCATTTTACTGGTCATTTTCGGCTTATATACATTACTTATCCTTTACTATTGGAAGAGCTGGCTGAGTATACCCAACTACCCACAGGGCCCTGCGGTCAAACCACAAACCACAGACCATAAACCACAAACCAGGATCTCTATCATCATCCCTGCCCGAAATGAGGAAGAATTTATTGCCCGTTGCCTGGATTCAGTTTGCAATCAATCTTATCCAAAAGAACTGTTTGAGGTATTAGTAGTGGATGATCATTCAACAGATAAAACTGCGGCCATAATAAACAGCTATGCAGAAAAAAATGTAAGGCTTATTGCTTTAAAAGATTTTATTCCTGCCGGTGAAATAAATTCCTATAAAAAGAAAGCCATTGAAATTGCAATCGGGCAATCAACCGGCGAACTGATCGTTACCACCGATGCTGATTGTTTTGTGCAGGAAAACTGGTTGCAAACCATTGCAGCATTTTATGAACAGTATCAACCTGCATTTATTACTGCCCCTGTTTCAATTGACTGCAGTAATAAATTCATTGAATTTTTCCAGGGTCTCGACTTTATGGTGCTGCAGGGCATTACGGGTGCATCGGTACATAAAAAAATACACAGTATGTGCAATGGCGCCAACCTGGCCTATACCAGAAAAGCATTTGAAGAAGTGGGCGGCTTTGCAGGTATTGATAACATTGCCAGTGGCGATGACATGTTACTGATGCATAAAATTTATAAACGTTATCCCGATAAAGTAATGTTTTTAAAATCGAAAGATGTAATTGTTCAAACAGCCCCGGTAAATTCAATCAGCGAATTTTTTAACCAACGCATCCGCTGGGCCAGCAAGGCAGATAAGTATGATGATAAAAGGATTTTTGCGGTGTTGCTGCTGGTATATTTAATAAATGTGTTGTTGATTGTTCTTCCTGTGATCGCTTTGTTTGATAATATTCAATGTACAATGTTCAATACTCAATGTTCAATTTTAGAACTATGGTTATTACTGATTATTTTAAAAACACTGACAGAATTGATCTTCCTGTACCCGGTTGCAATATTTTTTGGTAAGCAACAAATGCTATGGATGTTTCCGCTGATGCAGCCTTTTCACATTATATACACTGTTATTGCCGGCTGGCTTGGTAAGTTTGGCAGCTATAGCTGGAAAGAAAGAAAGGTGAAGTGATAATTATTAAAATGTAATTTTAAAACGTAAATATTATTATGAGCTTTCTAAAAAATATATTTGGTAAAAAAGAGGAATCAGTAAGATCCTATGAAGACTTCTGGAGCTGGTTTCAAAAAAATGAAAAGGTATTTTTTAAAGTGGTGAAAGAAAAAGGTAATATTGAAAAAGACTTTTTCGCCAAACTTTCGCCAAAACTCAATGAAATTAAAGAAGGCTTTTTTTATTTAACAGGTATGCACGACGTAAATACTGTTGAATTGGTGATTACGGCTGATGGAGCCATTAAGGATATTATTTTTGTGGAACAACTGGTTAATTCGGCGCCTGCAATAGCCGGTTGGAAATTTACATCACTTAAACCTGCATTGGAAATAGACAACCTTAACATTGAAATGGCAGGCTACCAATTCAACAAGGAAAATATACATTTTTATGCCAATGAATTCACCGAATACCCTGATGAAATTGATATAACCATCCTGCACGATGACCTTACCGAAGAGAACAGGAAAACCATAACTACCGGGATATATATCTTCCTGGACAATTATATTGGCGAACTGAATTTTGCTACAACAATTGACAACATAGCCATAATTGGTAAGAGCGAAGCACAAAAAGAACCTGTGCCCATGAGCAAGCTGAAAGACTTCCTGGGCTGGAGAGAAAAAGAATTTATTGAAAAATATGAAGGCCTGAGGCACGGGACAGAAAACGACAATTATTCAATGCTTGAAGTAGAACTGGAAAATGGAAATGCCCTGTTAGCAGTAATTAACACAGACCTGATCAACTGGGACAGTAAAGCCTCTCATCCCTGGATCTTAACCGTAGAAATAAAGTATAATGGCGAAGATAATAACGGGATGCCTGATGAAGAAACTTATGGCTTGCTGGACCAAATAGAACAGGAAATTCTGGAAGAGCTAAAGGATTTTGACGGCTATTTAAACATTGGCAGGCAAACAGCAAACAGTTTAAGAGAGATCTACTTTGCCTGTATTGATTTTAGAAAACCCTCGAAAGTATTATATAACATAGAACAGAAATACTCTAAAAAACTCGACCTGACTTACGATATTTACAAGGACAAATATTGGCAATCATTTAACCGGTTTGTAGCCAACTGATAAAGCCAAAACTTAAATTAAAGAAGCCATCAATTAATGCAGCCAGCCTTTTCTTTTAAAACCGAAATGTGGAAACGACTCAAAAAAAACAGGGGCGCTATGTTTAGCCTGTTCATTATTGTATTAGCTGTTCTGATTTCTATTTTCGGTTACCTAATCGCACCTGATAATTCGCCCAATGCCGATCTGCAAACGGTGGAGATACAGGCAAAGAAGCCTGGCTATACACAGCAGTTTTTAAAAATACCCGGTAATAAAAATTCAGAAGGCGGTTGGCTGAGTCATTTTATCAGCGGCCGAAAAAATAATTATCAATTGCTTCCAATAAAAGGATACCAGATAAAAGGTGACAGTTTGCTGGTAAATAAATTTATTGATGATGATACTACTGTTGTTCAGTTTTATTCTATCAATCAGTTAACCAATAATAATCCGGCCGCCATTCAAAAAAATATCATCACAAAAAAATTCTGGTTGGGCACCGATAAATTTGGCAGGGATATTTTAAGCCGGCTGATTATTGGTACAAGAGTGAGCCTGGCTGTGGGTTTGATAGCCGTACTCATTTCTTTAACCCTTGGTATTATTTTAGGCGCTTTAGCCGGGTATTACCGTGGCTGGATTGATGAAGTAATTATGTGGCTGGTAAATGTTACCTGGAGCATCCCGACATTGTTGCTGGTTTTTGCCATTACCATGGCTATGGGCAAAGGCTTTTGGCAAATATTTATTGCAGTTGGCCTAACCATGTGGGTGAGTGTGGCCCGTTTAATACGAGGACAGGTAATGGCCATTAAAGAAATGGAATATGTGCAGGCGGCAAGGGCATTGGGTTTAAAAAACAGCCGCATTATTCTCAGGCATATTTTACCAAACATACTTGGCCCCGTAATGGTTATTGCCGCAAGCAATTTTGCAACAGCTATTATTGTTGAGGCCGGTTTGAGTTTCCTGGGCATCGGTATTCAGCCACCACAACCCAGTTGGGGATTAATGATAAAAGAGAATTATAATTTTATCATTACGCACAATCCTTTACTGGCACTAATTCCGGGCTTTGCCATTATGTTGCTGGTGCTGGCATTTAATTTATTGGGAAATGGATTGAGGGATGCGGTGGATGTGAAAAACCCCACCTAACCTCCCCAAAAGGGAGGGACTATTATGTTTTAATAAAAAAATATTTATGAAAATAACAGCAACATTTATTGACGAGATCAGTCACGACATACCTCACCAGAACTGGGGCATGTACGAATGGGATGCCGACTTCAGTCATATGAAAATGGTAGGCATTGATACCGTAATTTTGATAAGAAGCGGTTACCGCCACTGGTTAACATACCCAAGTGATGTGCTGATGAAAGAAGAAGGTTGTTATAAACCGCCTGTTGACTTGGTTAAGCTTTTTCTTGAGCTTGCAGACAAGCACAACATGAATTTTTATTTTGGATTGTACGATACCGGTAAATATTGGGTTAAAGGAGAATTTCAAAAAGAGGTAGACCTTAACCGAAAAGTGATTGATGAGGTTTGGAAAAAATACGGCCATCACAAAAGCTTTAAAGGTTGGTACCTTACACAGGAAGTAAGCCGCCGAGTAAAAGGCGTTATTGACCTGTATGCACAGCTGGGCAGGCATTGTAAAGAAGTATCGGGAAACCTGCACACATTTATTTCGCCCTGGATAGATGGGAGCAAAGCTGTGAGTGCAGCTTCTGATAAAATAAGCAAAGAAGAAGCCGTAACTATAAAACAACATGAGGAAGAATGGAGTGAGATTTTTGATGGTATTAAAGGTGCAGTGGATGCAGTTGCATTCCAGGACGGGCATATTGAATACCATGAGCTGCCTGCATTTTTTGAAGTGAATAAAAGAATGGCAGATAAATACGGTTTACAATGCTGGACCAATGCCGAAACTTTTGACCGGGATATGCCAATCAAATTTTTACCCATTAAATTTGAAAAGCTGCGGTTGAAATTAGAAGCAGCCCGTAATGCAGCATATGATAAAGCGATCACGTTTGAGTTTTCGCATTTTATGAGCCCGCAATCTTCCTATATATCTGCAGCACATTTGTATGAAAGGTATAAGGAGTATATAAAAACATTACCGGAATAAATTGTTATTTCAATTTTCCTTTAAAATCTACATCCAATAAAAAAGGGTCTATTGCCAGATGATTCATCAGCATGGCAATATGTTTTCTTTTTATAGGCTCATCATTACCTGGATATGTTTCCGAAATAAAATCTTTCCAGACAGCAACCTGTTCATTTGCAATAATGGATGGCCATTTATGCGGAATATTTTTTTTGAGCCTGATGGCATGTAATAATGTAACAAGCATATCCCAGGCTTCTTTTACCTGAACGGGCCGGCCAATGATGGTATCGTATACCGGCAAACAGGGTATAAAATCATTGATCGCATCAGCAAACTCGTCATAAGCAACCGTACTATCCAGATAAAAATATGTTTTATTGGCCCAGCCTTCGCTTTTACCAGTTCCTTTTAAAATACCGGTTGCCCCTGCTTTTTGAATTGCTTCCCAATAAGGGTTATCTGGCTTTACATCTACATAAGGCATCAGGTAACATTTTGCCTGTAATAAAATTTGCTGCACATCTCTGATACCTGCATTACGTGGTTGAATATTTTTTTGTACACAGATTGCTGCCAGCGCCCCTGCTGCCTGGCCGGTTAATAATACAACAGGCTGCAACCGGGTGGTACCATTTGCAATATTGCTAACGCTGATATTTTTTTCTGCAGCAATTAGCCCCTCGGTCTTTTTAGGAATTAAACAACCCAGCGGAATGGAATATGAATTTATATGTGTGAATTTTATTTTTGGAGCCAGGTTATTTTTGTGGTGGTGATGATCAACCGGGTAATCACCAACTGAAATTCCTGTACGGTATATAGCTTCCTTTTTTTCAAAAGGATTAACCAGATAATTATTGTTTATGCGAACGAGGCCTTTCATCCGCCTGCTTTCCCGGTTATAGGGTATCATGGCCAGT
>JANOVD010000067.1:0-20160 GCA_031417255.1 Chitinophagaceae bacterium | reverse complement strand
CAACGCCACTCTTGTTGGGTTTCTTTCTGACAAACATCCCCAAATTTAATCACGGGACACCATAAACCAAAACACCAAATCAATACCATAAAGGGTTTTAGAAGATTTTTTTTACTTTTTTAAAAAAGTGCGGAAAACAGGTGATGCCGGGAAATAAAAATTGATTTTCAAAAATTGGCAGAAGAAATAAAAGCCTTTCAGAAATGGAAGGCTTTTTTGTTAGAATTAGTTAACGACAAATGCATTTGTGTATCACCAACGCAGGCATGGAGTCGGCAACGGAAATAAAGAATCTGATTTGCAGTTGAAATAAATAATCTGTACATTAGTAGCTGCCTACTCAAAGAACCCAACATTTATTAATTTTTAAACCAAACTAACATGAAAAGAATCGTAATTATTATGGCAGGGCTGTTTTTATTTGCAGCCTGCAACAATGCAGATGACAAATCAGCCGAAAAAAAAGTAAAGTACAGCGATCTTGCGAATGACAATCTAAAAGGGGATATTGAAACCATTGAAGACACACCTTACCGGGTGGATAGCACAGGAAAAATGGGTGCCATGGATTCATGTTGTATTGATTTTACCCAATATGATGAAAACGGCAATTCTGTAAAATACACTTCTAAAGACAGTAAAGGAACTGTAAAGAATGAATCTGCTTTCACAAGACATGAAAATGGATTATGGACAGGAGCTACGGATACTAAAGACGGCAAATCTTCAGGGGGCATGATGGTTACTGTAGATGATAAAGGCCAGTACACAGTAGCCCAGACAACTGATTCTACAGGCAAACCGGATAAATATTATACCGATATAACACAAAATGAATATGGACAGGTTCTAAGCTGGAAACAATATGATAAAGACAGTGTTTTCAGGTCGGAAGGAGCAAGTAAATATGACAAGAGCTTATTTATGGGATTTACTGCAAAAGACAGTGTGGGTAAAGTAACTTCTACCAGCGCTGCCAAGTATAACGATAAGGGAGAGCAAACAGAGTTTTCAAATACAACAATTACAAAGGATTCTACAACAACCAAGGTTACCAAATATACTTATGAAACACATGATGAAAATGGCAACTGGACACAGCGTACAGAATGGGATGATAAAGGCAAGGCCACAAAAATTACAAAGCGTACTTATACCTACAGGAAAGAAGAAGCAAAGAAATAATTATATTTTACTGCGGATCAAACTTTGCCAAAGTTTTAAACTTTGGCAAAGTTTATTTTTTAATTATTTTTTTGCGCTCATCCGCATAAGCGTAAGCATAATATCACAGCCTTTTGTGTCTTTTAAAGCATCAACCATTCTTTTAGCCACTGCCTGTTGATCAGATGTAGTGGTTTTATATTTTTTATCAAGCCCTTTCAAACAATCGTTGATAGGAGACCCCTCATTTGCAGTTGACATTAAAGCAGCAGTAACTTTTGTTGCAGTTTCCGGGTCAAGGTTTGCTATTTCTTTTGAAAAAGTTTCCTGTGGTGTAGCCGAAACCGCAGCAATTTCAAAAACCTTTAATGCATCAGGAGGCATTTCCTTTTTCAGCATGTTAAAACAGCCGCACATATCTGTGGCAATCTCCTTATCAGTACCGCCCGACTTACATCCGCCAATAAACCCTGTTGCAACAATTGCAATAAATAACCATAATCTTTTCATAATAAGTAGTTTTAGTTTATTAAAGAAAATGATTTTTTCTTAAGGATTGAAATTTATTTTGTTTTAACCCCCGCCAGTTTCTCTTTTGAACAAATGAAATTGATAAGTTGTTAGGTAGATAGCCTTGCAGGCAGGGGGTGGAGATTTTAAAGCTCATGCATTCGCCATGCATTATCCATGCACCTGGGATGCATTAGCGATGCACCAACCATGCACTAACCATGTACTGTGTATCGTCCTGGAATAACTACATTATTTTTATTGAGAGGGTAAAACCAACATGTGCAAAAGTGTAAGCTACAAAAGCTATCAAACTTCAACAAAGAAGAACCCATTTTACTTGCCAATTCTTTTTGTAATTTTACAATATGCCGGTTATTTCCATGTTTTACGGTTTAATTATAGCCATGTATTACTTAGATACAAAGCAACATAAATTACCCCATATTCACGTTAAGTATGGTTAACTTGAAGCGGTTTATCAGATACCCGATGCTGAATTATTAGAAGGCAAGCTTCCTGGAAATAAAGAAAAATTGATTAAAGCCTGGATAGAGATACATAATGAAGACTTAATAGCCAACTGGCAATTGGCTGTTACCGGAAACACAGTTTTTAAAATTGATCCTTTAAAATGATTTGATATGAATCCCAGAGTGAATGATGTAAAATACAAGCACCCTTACAAATTAATACTTACGTTTAATAATGGCGAGTTAAGAGAATTTGATTTTTTTAATTACCTGAAATATCCCGTTTATGAAAAATTAAAAGATCCCATATTTTGTAGTACTGTAAAAACATTTATGGGTACCGCTGTTTGGGATGAGGAAATTGATTTTGCTCCCGATACTTTATATCTTGAAAGTAAACCTGTTTTGGAGACCACCACATAATTTATTTTATAAACTGAAGCAATACTTCATTTACTTTTTCTGCTTCTTCCAGCATACCCATGTGGGCACTGTTGCGTAAAATATGAATGTGCGTTTGTTGGGGTAAATAACATTGCTGCATACTTTGCTCAAAGGGTACAGCTTTATCATATTGGCCAATGATAAATAAAATTGGTTTGGAAAAGTTTTTTAACACATGTGTTCTGTCGGGCCGGTTGATCATTGCCTGGTAATATTGAATGATGGCTTCATCTGTGAATGATTTGCTTTTTTTAATCTGCTGTTCAACTGTTTCTTTATTATTTGATGACCAGGTTTCGGTAAACAGATCTGCAATGGTTGCTTTTAAAAATTCATAAGCGCCATTCTTCTTAATAAATTCAATTGATTTTAAACGGTTGGCTTTTTTTTCTTCACTATCGGCAAATGCAGATGTATGTACCAAACCCAATGATGTTAACATAGCCGGATATTTTTCGGCAAAGGCTAATGTAATGTAGCCGCCCATACTGTGGCCGACAAGGCAAACCCCCTCCGCCTCCGCCGGTTGGCGGAGGAACTTGAGCTCAAAATCTATTAAAGCTTTTATTGATTCAGCCATTCCCTCTATGCTCATGTCATTTATTAATTCAGACTTTCCGCTCCCTGGCAGATCAGGAATGATTAAATAAAAATGATCTTGCAAAAATTCGATTTGATTTTTCCAGATATCGCCGTCTTCGGCAAAGCCATGTAATAAAACAACGGGACGGCCTTTACCAATGGTACGGTAAAAGATTTTGGAGGATTGATATGTAATGGTTTTTTGAGCCACGAATTACACGAATTTACACTAATATATTCGTGTTAATTAGTGTAATTCGTGGCAAAATGTCCATGGTCAGACGGGACGTCAGACCATGGGGAAAGATTTTTTTACGCTCCGGTAAATCAGCAACAAAACAACAGGCAATAATCCGTTGTTCATTTGCTGGGGTAAAAAATACCAGCTTATTAAAACGCCCATTAAAGCAATAGCCGTAAACTTAAAATATTTTTTTACCCGGTTCTTTTTGCTGTTTACAAAAAAAGCCATGACGGTATGCGTTGGCCATGCCCAGATGAGATTGAAATTATTTTTGGTCATGCTGTGGTCGGTAGCAAACCACATAAAAATTATAATGATACCCAAAACGCCGGTAAGAAAGAAAAACAAACCGTCAAACCCCTGCAGGAATGCATGTGCAAATTTGTTTTTTGAAAAGCCAAGCAATACAATAAAAACTAACAACAGGGAGAAAACTACAAAAGGAGTGAAGAAATTTTTTTTTGTATTATCCTCCTTTATAGGATATAAATTTTGTGATGATAAAACCATTGTTTGCTTACTGCTGTCTAAACTTTTCATCAGGTTATCGGGCAAAAACTGCATGTGCTCTGCAGTCATAACCCCGTCTGTGGGTTGGCCCATTAAAATATCAATACCCAGTTTGCTCCAGCCTTTATGATTTTTATCAAGATATTGGTGAATAGCCTGCCGGAATGTATTGCCCAAAGGCATTACAGGCTTTTTTGAAAATGCTGAGTCGTGGTGTTTTTTTAAGATATCCCTAAGCCTGGTAGTACAGTTATCAAAAAAGAAATCGTATTTGTAGTATTTGTTTTCTTCTTTTAAATTTTCGTTTAAAAAACGTTGAATGATTATTTTTTCTTCGACAGTTAAATTTAAAACCTGCTCGGTAATGCCCCTGTTTGTTGATTGGTACAACTCTTTAAAATCGCCAAAATATTCGGCAGATACGTAGTACAATAATTTGCCCTGCACAAACTTTAAATAAAAACCGTCATCATCAAAATTAAAAGTGCCGTAGTTGTAAACGGCATCACGCCAGCGATCATCAAAAGCTTTACTGCTGTCAATTACCCGGTAGGCGCTGTGGCCGAATGTTGAATAAAGTTCTGCTCCTGGTGTGCAGGTGAGCAACGAAATTCTTAAATGTGAACTGTCTTGAGCAAATGTGCTGATATGCCAATGTGCTAATATGCTAACGAAGAAAAGTTGACAGAATAATTTTTTCATACAATTTATCAGTAACGAATTTACAGGAATAATTTGTCTTGGTTCATTTACTAAAGTTTACGCTAAGTTAAAAGATGAGAAAGGAGATGGGTACAAGTGAGTGACACAACAATGATTGACAGAATTACTGAAGTTTGTAACACAAAAATATTCAATAAACAATTTTCAATGTTCAATTTTCAAGTGGAGAAGCTTTTAGACTGCATACTCTATAATTGAATATTGTATATTGAGCATTGAATAATGATCATTTAGCTCCTCCATAATCAGTTATCCACTTCAGGGGTGCCTTACCTGCTGTAATTTGGCGCC
Source organism: Chitinophagaceae bacterium (assembly GCA_031417255.1). Classification (GTDB taxonomy): domain Bacteria; phylum Bacteroidota; class Bacteroidia; order Chitinophagales; family Chitinophagaceae; genus Ferruginibacter. The sequence goes on along the minus strand of JANOVD010000067.1, from coordinate 15,219 downwards.
TCCCTGGTTATTTCAATATCATGTGCATGGCTTTCTCTCATGCCGGCATTGGTGATTTTTACAAAGCTGGCATTTTGTAATTCGCTGATATTTTTTGCGCCGCAATAGCCCATGCCTGCCCGTAAGCCTCCCGTAAACTGCTGCACCACTTCCCGTAAATTACCTTTAAAGGCAACACGGCCTTCAATGCCTTCGGGCACAAATTTTTTGATATCATCTTCCACATCCTGAAAATAGCGGTCGCTGCTGCCCTGTGCCATAGCACCCAAAGAACCCATGCCGCGGTATTGCTTAAATTTTCTTCCTTCGTAAATAATGGTTTCGCCGGGGCTTTCTTCAGTGCCTGCAAAAACATTGCCCATCATTACACAACCGGCACCGGCTGCAAGTGCCTTTACCATGTCGCCGGTATATCTTATACCACCATCGCTGATGATACCAATTTTTTTATTTTTTAATGCTGCGGCAGCTTCCATTACGGCTGTAATTTGCGGTACGCCCGTACCGGCAACAATCCTGGTGGTACATATAGAACCCGGTCCTATGCCTACTTTCACGGCATCGGCGCCGGCATCGGCCAGTGCTTTTGCCCCTGCGCCTGTACCAATATTACCGGCAATTACCTGTATGCCTTTGTATGTTTTTTTAATGTTCTTTAATGCAGCAATAACGCCCTTGGTGTGCCCGTGTGCACTGTCTAAACAAATAATATCAACACCAACTTTGTGCAAGGCATCCACCCGGTCCATAATATCACCGGTTATGCCAACACCTGCGCCAACCAATAACCTGCCAAAAGAATCTTTAACAGCATGTGGGTGCGATTTTAATTTCAAAATATCGCTGAAAGTTACCAACCCGATCAATTTTCCGGCTTTGTTCACTACAGGTAATTTTTCAATTTTATTTTTTTTAAAAATGAGTTCTGCTTTTTTTAAATCGGTGCCTTCGGGTGCAGTAATGAGGTTATCTTTTGTCATTACGGTGCTCACTTTGTCTTTGTAATGGGTTTCAAAACGAAGGTCGCGGTTGGTGAGTATGCCAACCAATTTGTGGTTAGTATCAACAATGGGTATGCCACCGATCTTATTTTCTCTCATCAGGCGTAAAGCTTCGCCAATGGTTGCATCGGGGCTTAGGGTTAAAGGATCGAGTATTAAGCCGCTTTCGCTGCGTTTCACTTTTCGAACCTGGTCGGCCTGCTGATCAATACTCATGTTTTTGTGTAAAATACCAAGGCCGCCTTCCCTTGCCAAAGCAATAGCCAGCGAGGCTTCGGTAACTGTATCCATCGCTGCACTCAGCAAGGGCACATGCAGGGTTATGGTTTTTGTAAGTTGTGTACTGATGTTTACCTCACGTGGTAAAATTTTTGAATAGGCAGGCATGAGTAAAACGTCGTCGAACGTTAAGCCTTCGCCATAAAATTTTTTTGTCCCGATGGCTATCGGGATGCTTTTAGCTGCGGGGTTATTTAATGTTGCCATAGGCAAAGGTAGGGTAGAGAATTAAAAATTAAAAATTATAAATTGGCGCAGGCAGGCTTGCGAAAATGTTTAGATACAGATTCTGCGTAGATATTCATTCAGCTACATAAATCGTATAATTATCTCAACAATAAAACAGTTCCGTTATTTTCAGATACGTAACCAAAAATATTGGTGAATACAATGCGGTAAGCATAAGTGCCCACCGGCTGATTTTTTCCTTTAAAAGTTCCATCCCATCCTTTTGTATAATCCCTGGTTTCAAATATTTTTTCACCATAGCGGTTAAAAATCATACAAGTGTATTGTACAACTGTTTGATAAAAGCCGGGTTTAAAAACGTCATTCCACCCATCATTATTAGGGGTAAAGGCATTGGGTATGCCAATAGGGATACAATTATTACGTTGAAGCCTGATAATATCGCGGCCGGTACAGTTGTTGAAATCGGTTACTGTTAGGTAATAATTACCGGCAACCGGTATGGAGATATTATTCGAAACCGATCCTGTGCTCCATAAATAACTTGTATAACCAGGCACTGTAATGTCTAATATTTTTCCGTAACACAATGGTTGGTCGGGAGGTAAAAAATTTGCAGGTAAGGTATCTATTGCCAGTATATACATGGTATCAGATGCCTGGCAATTATTTGCATCTGTAACCGTAACCCGGTATTGGCCAACATTGTTAGCTGTATAAGTTGGTTGTATACTGTTATCCTGCCACAGATAACTGTTGAATATACCGGGTGAAAGATTATAGGAATTGCCCTGGCACAATCTCCTGTCGGGCCCCAGGTTGGGTTTGGGTGCGGGCCTCACCAATAAATTAGTGGTAATCACCGAATCGCAACCGGAAGTTGTAAGCAGAGTATCCACGTATGTTCCCGAAACAGTCTGATAACCGCCTCCGGCATAGTAGGATTGACCTTCGCAAATGGCTGCATTTACTGTGGTAAAAGCCCTGTTATTGATTGTAAGATTTAATGTAAGTATGCTGTCGCAACCTATACTGTTTACCAATACCTGGGTGTAGGTACCACTTACAGAATAGGTTTGACCATTCAGTACATAATTGCCACAGGCAGTATCAGTGATTGTTTCATAGGTTGGGGTAAAGCAATTGAACCATTTGAGTACATAAATATCTGCAGAGTCAACTGCAGTCATATTGAATACGGCCGCTGTTGGATCAAAATCGGCTGTTTTCTGAAATCCGCCTACACTATACATGTTACCGGTATTATCAGTAATTATATCAAATCCTGCATCATCTGAAATCCCTCCCACCTGCCTTGCCCAAATAAATTCGCCTGTTGGTTTTACTTTCAGAAAAAAAATATCTGCACCACCATTTGAGGTTTGGTTGAATGGATTAGGGCCCGGATCAAAATCAACCGTTGAACTGAAAGTACCGGTTATATAAAGATTTCCCAAGGTGTCAATGGCTGATTTGGTTACCCTGTCTGTACCTGTTCCGCCAATCTGGTTGGCCCAAATAAAATTTCCCGAAGCATCCAGGTTTAACAGGTACATGTCGAATGCACCAAGCGATGTACGATTAAAAACGGCAGGCCCGGGATCAAGATCTGCTGTGCCTGAAAAACTGCCCGCTATCTGAAGGTTTCCGCTGGTATCTATTAATATTGAACTTGCTTCTGCACTGGCATTGCCGCCAATGTGTTTGGCCATTAAGAGATTTCCATTATTGTCCAGCTTTATGATGAAAGCATCTGTTAATCCGCTGGCTGTAATATTTAAAACTGCCGGGCCAGGGTCAAAATCTGTTGTGCCGGAAAAAGTGCCTGTGCAATAAATATTTCCGGTAGCTTCTGTTGCAATGGATAATCCCAGTTCCAGCTGGGAGCCGCTTAATTGTTTGGCCCAAACAAAATTTCCGCTGATGTTCAGTTTTAAGATGAAGGCATCGGGCAAGCCGTTGGAAGTCATATTAAAAGTGCCGGCACCGGGATTGAAATCAGTTGTGGTATTAAAAAGGCCTGTGGTTACGATATTGCCTGCGGCATCTGTTTTAATATTTAATATCCCGTTATTACCCCCTGCCAAACGTTTTGCCCAAACAAAATTACCGGCGGCATTTAATTTGGTAATAAAGCTTTCTCCCAGTGAGGTAAGTGTTCCCAAAGGAAAAATACCAATACCGGGATCCGCATCTACAATGCCTACCAATGTACTTGTATAATAAATTGAACCCGATGGATCAACTGAAACGAATCCCCCTGCATTAAGTCCGGGGCTGAATTGCCTGATTTGTTTTGCCCATACAAAGCCCCCGTTGCTGTTGAGCTTGGATATAAAGGTATTGGGAACACCGAGGGAGTTAAGAAAGAAGGTGCCGGTTCCGGGATCAAAATCAACATTGCCGTTGAAGGTACCTACCGTATAAACATTTCCGGCAGCATCAACTCCTACAGCAATGCCCAGGTCATTGTTTACATTACCCATCCGCTTAGCCCATTTAAAATTTACTGTTTGCGTAAATCCAAATGAGTATAGTAATGATAATGTAACAGTCAATATCGTTTTGCTCATACCGGGTTATAATAAAAAATTAATTTCAAAAGTAGTTTTATTAAACCTAATTTCAAAAATTGTAAAACCAAATGCTGATTGCTGCATTGACAGGTTTAACCGGTAATTCTTTCATATAATATCTTTCACAAAAATCTATCAAAATTTGCTCAGGCAAGTTTGTAAACTTTTCCCGGAAGTGATAATACTACATTTTGCATTTCCAGCATCAGCAGGGCTGTTGCCACGGCGCTGCTGCTTAACCCGCTTTTAAAATACAGCTCATCAATCTGAATACTGTCCTGTTGCTGCAGAATATCAACAACAATTTTTTCATCGGGAAAAAGCTCAATAAATAATTCCCGTTGTTTTTTTACTGATAGTTTAGGGGTTGAAGTCCAGTTCATCATTTCCAAAAAATCCTGTGCAGAATTTATCAGCGCCGCTTTATTGTTTTTTATAAGATAATTGCAGCCTTCGCTTTTAATATCATTGGTACGGCCGGGTATGGCAAATACATCTTTATTGTAACCATTTCCTAATTCGGCAGTTATAAGTGAGCCGCCTTTTTTGCCGCTTTCTATAACAATAACAGCATCGCAAATACCTGCCACAATGCGGTTGCGTTTTGGAAAATTCTGTTTGTCGGGGTTTGTGTTGCTGATAAATTCTGTGAGTAAACCACCCTGCCCAGTTATTTGTTTTGCCAACGCTTTATTTTGTTGCGGATAAATTCTGTCGAGCCCATGTGCCAGTACAGCAACGGTTTGTAAATTATTTTTTAATGCTGCTTTGTGTGCAATGGTATCAATGCCAAAGGCAAGACCACTTACAATTAAAATATTTTCTAATTGCAGGTCTTCAACCATTTTTTCGCAAACCGTTTTACCATAATCAGAATTATTTCTTGTGCCAACAATCGAAATTATTCTGGACGTATTCAGATCGGCATTGCCCCGGTAATACAATAAAGCAGGACTGTCGTAACAGTTTAATAAACGCTTCGGATAATTTTCATCGGTTATAAAAAGCGGGGTTATTTTATATTTCTCGATGAATTTTATTTCTTCTTCAGAGCTGCTGAAATCTGTAAAGTCTTTTATAGATTTTGCCCTTACGGTTCCAATGCCTTCAATAATATCCAGTTCTTTTCTCTTTGCTTTAAAAATAGATTGTGCATCGCCATATAAATTTACCAATGCTTTGGCGTGTACATCGCCAATATTGGGTACAAGTGTGAGGGCAATCTGGTAAAGTAAATCGGGTGGCATAAAATAGCGGGGAAGTATAAGCAGTAAATTAAAATTTGTAATGACTCCGGCAAGAAATAATTATTATTTCACCAGAACGAATTGTATACACTATCCTGTGTTCCTCATTAATCCTGCGGCTCCAATATCCTTTCAGGTCACCCCTTAACGCTTCCGGTTTACCAATGCCGGCAAAAGGGTCTCTGCTGATTGCCAAAAACAATTCTGCAATTTTTTTCAATGTTTTTATATCCGGTTCCCCCCAATATTCAAAATCTTCTACAGCATTTATTTCCAATAATATATTTCTCATGCACCATCATCATTTAACAGGCTTTCAATTTCTTTAATTGTATAGTGTTTTAAACTGCTGTTATTATATACATTTTCTACTGACTCTAAAAGTCTTTTTTTGGTAACAGGATCGCTTAACAGGTAATCAGTTTCATTTGCCTCATCTTCATAAATATGCACAGCTATTTTTTTCCCTTTGAATGCTTTTTTAATAAAATCAATCAGGCTTGTATTAATTTCGTCTGCTGTTGTTTTTACTAAAGTATCCATTATGTATTTTTTATTCTTAAAGATAGAAATTAATTGCTAATTATAAATACTATGTTTTTTGTTCAACGCAAATAAAATTAAAACTTAGGAATTTCTAATTGTTTGCAAATATTATCTGCAAGATGTTTGTCAATCTGAGAATGTCGGGGTACTGTAGTTTTCTTTTTTGTATTTATGTTTTGATATATGTCATGTTTACTTCCATGTCGGCGAAATTGGCAATTGTGTTTTTCAAGATGCTTAACAAATTGATTTCTTTTAATAGACATCAGGCAAAGTTTAAATCTTCTTCAAAAACCTTATTGGCATCATTATTTTCACTTTGCATATCTTCCAGGTATAATTCAAGAGCATCTAAAACATTTTCTTTGGTTTCTTCAATAGTTGAACCCTGTGTTAATACAGCCGGAATTTCTTTTATTGTTCCGATAAAAAATTCTTCACCCTTTGAAATGACTATAGTAAGTTTCATAATAGAAATTTGATAATAAAGTTAATAACATTTTAATTACTGATTACACTTAATTCCGTTCTCCTGTTCAATGCCTTTCCTGCCTGGCTAGTATTATCTGCTACCGGTTTAAGAGACCCAAACCCTTTGTAAGTAAGGCGTTGCACATTAATTGATTTATTTAATAAATATCCAACAACCGATTTTGCACGGTTGGTTGAGAGTAACTGATTGTCTTTTTCCTGTCCTACATTATCGGTATGCCCGTCTATCTGAATTTTTAAATTAGGGTTATCATTCAGGAGTGTAACCAATTTATCCAGTTCACTTTTTGATTCGTTCTGCAGTTCAAATTTACCCGTTTCGAAAAAAATATTTTTAAGAACAATGGTGGCGCCTTTTTCGATAGGTTGTAACGGAATATTTACGGTAAAAACAGAATCTGAATTATTTTTGGAAAGCGAAAAATTATCAGAATAAAATAAATAACCTTTGCGGTTTACGTTAAAGGCATAATCTTTTCCAACCGGTAAAGTAACCAGGTAATTTCCATCTTCATCGGTTTGTATTTTGCTGATAAGGTTGCCGCTTTTTATATCGGTTAATTCAACAGCAGAAGGTAAACCCTGCGTTGTTTTTTTATCAAACACTTTTCCTTTTACCCATAATGTTTTTAAGGGCCTGATATCTTCCCTTAACTGAAAAGAATAAATATCCAGTCCACCTTTCGTATCCGTTCCATCGCTTGCATAGTAAGCGGTTTTACCATCGGCTGCAACAATTAACGAGCCCTGGTCGTCAATTGTATTTACAGGATAACCCAGATTTTCTGCAACCACCCAACTGCTGTCATTCACTTTTTTACTAAAAAACAGATCTGTCATTCCGTAACCCGGATGCCCGTTGCTGTTGAAATAAAGTGTTTCATTATCGGCATGCATAAACGGGCAGCTTTCATCGCCTGCAGTGTTAACAGCTTCACCTAAATTTTCGGGGCGGCTCCACTTACCCGTTGGTAAACGATGTGTTACCCAAATATCGCGGCCGCCAAAACCTCCGGCCATGCTGCTGGCAAAATATAAATCTCTTTTATCGGGCGATAAGGAAGGTGATGATTCCCAAAAATCGGTATTAATTAACGGACCCAGGTTTTGCGGCTCACTCCAGCCGTTATTGGTTCTAACAGAAAAGTACAGATCGCAACTGCCTTCGCCTTCTGGATAATTACAGCCGGTAAAGATCAACAGTTGCCCATCCTGCGAAATGTTTTGAGCACCTTCATTCAGGTTTGTATTTACTTTGCCACCAAGGGGTTCTGCCTTACTCCATTTACCATCAATAAAATTACTTTCATAAAAATCTTCATCGCTGGCAACCCGGCGGGTGAAGATCATTTTATTGCCTTCAATCGTAAGTGAAGGAAAGTATTCCAGGTCTTTTGTATTTATACCATCGCCTAAATTTATGGGAGCAAAAACATAATTATTTACCGGGTATTTTTTTTCATAATCAACAGCAAAAGTATAAACAGACTTGCGGTAATTACCCGCTTTAATACTTTGCGGATTTAAAGTTGGGGTTGCTAAAAATTCATTTACAGCATGTAAAGCCTGTTGAAATTTTCCAACCCCTGCCAACGAAATAGAATAGGGCAGCAGATATGTTTTTGAATAAACAGAATCCATTTTCAAACCGGTTTCAAAATCAGCAACCGAAGCGGTGTAATTTTTTAATTCGGCATAAATTCCGGCACGTGATAAAAACACATCCACAAATCCGGGTTCCAGTGCAAGTGCATTTTCTAAATGTTTTAATGCTGCAGTATAATTTCCTGCGGTAGCTTCTTCATAAGCCTGTCCATAAATTTCTCCTGCTTTTTTATTTACTTTTTCAGGGTCGTACCATTGAGCGGTAGAAATTAAAAATGAAAAATTAAAAATTAAAATTGAGAGAATAATTTTCCGGATAATAGATTTTTTATGTAGCATTTGTATTAATTCGTTGCGTAAAGATAAAACGAATGCCTGTTTAATTTATTCCCTAAACAGAATTATAACATTTCCTTTCATGGCACATTAATGTACTTATGTATCTGCAGTGATAATTCCCATTTGGGGTTTTGCATGATATATTCAATAATCATTGGTGTAACAACAGCAGCCTTATCCCACTCTGGTTGCAGGTATAATTTACAATCCGGAGAAACCAATGCAGCATACTTTTCGGCCCAGTCAAAATCTGATTTATTAAATACCACTACTTTTAATTCATCAGCTACAGGTAATATTTCCGGCAATGGCTCCTTGAATTTTTTAGGAGAAAAACATATCCAATCCCAGGTGCCGCTTAAAGGATGAGCGCCGGAAGTTTCAATATTGGTTTTAAAACCGGCAGATTGAAGAGCAGCAGTTAATTCATTTAAATTGTGCATCAATGGTTCACCACCGGTAATAACAACCAAAGCCCCCTCCCGTGAACTTCGTTCGTTCCCTTTGCAGGGAACCCCGAAGGGGGAGGAGCTATTAAGCACAGCGTTTACTAATTCACTAACAGTCATTTTTGAATGAGCTTCCATATCCCAACTGTCTTTTACATCGCACCAAACACAGCCCACATCGCATCCGCCCAGGCGGATAAAATAAGCGGCTCTGCCCTGGTGATAGCCTTCGCCCTGGATGGTGTAAAAATGTTCCATAACGGGGAGAGAAGCCTCTCCCTCATTCCCTCTCCGATAGAGAGGGAGGCCCGGCATAAGTTCTTTATCTAACATTTGTAATTAAGCATTTCAATATTTTATTCCTGGTCAGCATTTATGGAGCCAATAACTCACATTATCAGCAAACACTTTCCCATATTATTCTCTCAAAGTCCCTCCTTTGGAGGGATTTAGGGAGGCAGTAAAAGTATTCATCAGCAATGCCGCAATGGTCATCAATCCAATACCACCTGGTACAGGCGTTATATAACTGCATTTTGGAGCCACGTTTATGAAATCAACATCGCCCTTTAAAGCAAAGCCTGTTTTTTTTGATGCATCAGCAACCCTTGTGATACCAACATCAATCACTACTGCATTTTCTTTTACCATATCTGCTTTTAAAAATTCCGGTATGCCCAAAGCGGCTACAATGATATCTGCCTGTAAACAAATTTCTTTCAGGTTTTTTGTACGGCTATTACAAACCGTTACCGTACAATTTCCGGGATAAGTATTCCTGCTTAATAAAATACTGATGGGCCTGCCGACAATATTACTGCGGCCAATCACTACCGCATGTTTGCCGCTGGTTTCAATTTTGTAATGTTCCAGCATCAGCAAAATTCCATAAGGCGTTGCCGGAATAAAAGTTGGTAAACCCTGTACCATTTTGCCAATGCTCATGGGATGAAACCCATCTACATCTTTATCAGGGTTTATTATATTTATTATTTTCTCTTCATCAATCTGTTTGGGTAAGGGCAGTTGAACCAAAATACCATCTACATCATTATCTTTATTCAGTTTTTCAATGGCATTAATCAAATCGGCTTCTGCAATATTTTCATCAAACCTGATGAGGCTGCTTTTAAATCCAACCTCTTCACAATTTTTTAACTTACTGGCAACATAGGTTTCGCTGGCACCATTGCTGCCTACCAATATGGCAGCCAGGTGCGGAGTTTTGTAACCATTGCTTTTAAAGAGTACTGTTTTCTCTTTTATTTTCTCTTTTACAGATTGAGAAACAATTTTTCCATCTAAAATTTGCATGGCGCAAAAGTAAACAAGTATTTGTTTATAAATATTAGCAAAAATTAGTATTATAAATTCCTGTTTATTATCTTGGTTGTCGCAAATTGCCAAAACGTAGTAATATGAAAACTATAATTTTACTATTACCTCTTTTACTTTTTAAATTGAATCCGCTTTCAGCACAATCACTGCGTTATTCAATTGCACAGCCATCTATAAGTTTATCAGCATACAGCCAGCAACATAATGACCCTTTATCTTTTACCGGAAACCAGGCTGCGCTTGCACGATCAAAAAATGCAGGTTTTGGAATTTATGGTGAAAGGCGGTTTATGCTTGCTGAAACAAGTGCTTACTCTTTGGCAGCTTGCATGCCAAGCCGCCTGGGAAATTTTGGCATACAATTAAATTATAGCGGCTTTAAAAATTTCAATGAATATAAAATTGGTTTGGCCTATGCCCGAAAACTGGGAAATCTGGTGGATGTAGGTGTGCAGTTTAATTATTATGGTTACCGCATTCCGGCTTATGGAAATGCATCAACTATAAATTTTGAAATTGGAGCCATGCTGCATTTAACCGATAAATTAAATGCAGGCATTCATGTTTATAATCCGGTAGGAGGAAAATTAGGAAACACTTCGGCTTCGCTCAGTGCAGATGAAGAGAAACTTGCTTCTGTTTATAAAGTTGGATTAGGTTATGATGCCTCAGATCATTTTTTTATCAGCAGCGAAATTATAAAAGAAGAAGATAAAGCGGTGAATGTTATTGCAGGTTTACAGTACCGTTTTGCAAAACAGTTTTTTGTAAAAGGCGGCTTTATCAGTGAATCAACAACAGTTTATGTTGGCGCCGGTGTTGCCTGGAAAAATTTAAGACTGGATATTTCGTCAGGCTATCATCCTCAACTCGGTTTTTCTCCGGGCATATTATTAATTATGAATTTTAATGCAAAGGCCGAATGAGGATTTTTTTTGCAATGATATTTGTTTTGATCATTTCACTACCTGTCTATGCACAGGTAACAGAGCCTGCTGCAACCGTTACAGAACAGCAACTTGAAAATATTACCGAGAATAATGAAGACCTGGAAACCGAAGATGATACTTACCTGCAGGAAATGGTTCAGTATATAAAAAATCCTATAAACCTGAATACAGCTGATGCCGCTGAATTAAATCAATTGCAGATACTTACCCCTGTACAAATTCAAAATTTTATTTTATACAGGAGTTTGACAGGAAAAATTATTGACCTGTATGAATTACAGGCTGTGCCAGGTTGGGATATAGCAACCATTCAAAAAATAAGGCCATACATAAGCGTGAGTTTGCAGGTTTCCATTGCAAATACATTAAAGATCAGGTTGCGGGGCGGCGATCACAATTTTCTGGTACGGGCGTCGCAGGTTTTGGAACGGTCAAAAGGTTTTTTAATAGATTCGTCAACTGCGACAACCCAGAGCGGAGTCGAAGGGTATCCCGGCTCTCCGCAAAAAATATGGCTTCGGTATAAATACATGTATAAGAACCTTTTTCAGTATGGTATTGTGGCCGAGAAAGATGCAGGCGAACAATTTTTTAAAGGAAAACAAAAACAGGGATTTGATTTTTATTCGGCACATATTTTTATACGTAAAACCGGTATCATTAAATCTTTGGCCATTGGCGATTTTACGGTAAACCTTGGCCAGGGCCTAACACAATGGCAGAGCCTTGCTTTTAAAAAGAGTGCAGATGTTATCAATATTAAAAGAGAGGCAGATGTTTTGAGGCCATATAATTCTGCCGGTGAAATAAATTTTCACAGGGGGCTTGGTATAACCCTTGCAAAAAACAATTGGCAGCTTACCCTTTTCGGTTCGTATAAAAATATTGATGCAAACTTTGTTGCAGATACATCACAAACCCGGGATGATTTTGTTTCTTCCTTGCAAACATCCGGATATCACAGAACAAAAAGTGAAACTGATGATAAAGGCATTCAGCGGCAACTGGCTTTTGGCGCAAACATTTCTTACCGGTATAAAACATGGCACATGGGTATTAACGGTATTCACTATACATTTAAACTACCATTAATTAAAGATGCCGATCCTTATAATAAGTATGCCTTAAGCGGCAACAGCTTTGGTAATTACAGTTTTGATTACAGTTATACATTTAAGAATATTCATTTTTTTGGCGAAGCGGCTTTTACTTCAAATTTTTCTACCGCTTTTATCAATGGTTTAATCATCAGCGCATCATCACGGGTTGATCTGAGTTTGCTTTACCGCAATATTTCAAAATCGTACCAATCGCTTTATACATCTGCCTTTACAGAAAATACCTATCCAACAAATGAAAATGGATTGTATGCCGGAGTTTCTATCAGGCCACATGATTTCTGGAGGATAGATGCCTATGCAGATTTTTATAAATTTCCCTGGTTACGTTACAGGGTAGATGCACCAACTGCAGGATCGGATTACCTGGTTCAACTCAGTTTTAAACCCAATAAGCAACTTGAAATGTATACAAGGTATCATGCCGAGTCAAAAGCCATTAATGTAAACCCGGGCCAGCTAACTTTATCACCGGTTATTCAGCAACCCAAAAAAAACTGGCGAACGCAGGTTAGTTATAAAATAAATTCGGCAATAACTTTGCGAAACAGAACCGAACTGGTTTGGTTTGATAAAAAAGGAATTGCTGCCGAAGAAGGGTTTTTAGTGTATTTTGATTTTATATATAAAGCCATGTTGAAACCCTATTCCGGAAGCATAAGGTTACAATATTTTGAGACTGAAGGCTATAACAGCCGCTTATATGCCTATGAAAATGATGTTTTATATAGTTTTTCAATCCCCGTTTTTTATGATAAAGGGTATAGATATTATCTAAATTTTAACTATGATATGAACAAAAAACTTAGTTTATGGATAAAGTGGGCACAAACCATTTATAATAACAAAACCCTTATTGGTAGCGGGTTGGATGAAATTACAGGGAATAAAAAAACTGAAATAAAGCTACAGGCAATGTATAAATTTTAACAAATTTCTCAAGGCAAGCAGCTATTTAAAATCCATTATTGTCTATATACAGGATACAAAGACTTTGGAAAATTAAATTAACATTATTTTGACGTTAAGAAATTATCCTTATTTTTACACATCATTAAACTTAATTAAATGCACATGAGAAGATTTTTATCACTGTTTACAATGTTAATGCTCTGTGGGGTGTTGGCATTTGCGCAAAGCCGGGTGGTGACCGGCAAGGTTACTGATATAGACGGTAACCCGGTTTCTTTTGCGTCTGTAAAAGTTAAAGGTACAAAAACCGGCGTTTCAGCCGATGCAAACGGTGCCTACACTCTTAGAGTAAATCCCAATGACGTTTTAGAAATTTCCGGAGCCAGTTTTAAAACAATTGAAGTACCTGTAGGTACTCAAAATGTTTTAAGCTCTGTTTTGGAAAAAGGCGGAACTGATTTGAAAGAAGTAGTTGTAACCAGTGCTTTCGGTATTAAACGTACCGCCAGAAGTACAGCTTCAAACGTTCAAAACTTAACCGGCGACCAGGTTAATACCATTCGCCAAACCAACGTTAATAACGCTTTGGCAGGTAAAGTTGCAAGTGCCCAGGTTCGTAGCCAGTCGGCTGCTAAATTAGGTGCCGAAACAACAATACGTTTACGTGGTGAAAATGGTTTTGGCGTTGGTGCAGGTGCTTTATATGTAGTAGATGGTACTATCATGCCAAGTGGCGCTGATATTAACCCTGATGATGTTGAAGACTATTCAGTATTGCAGGGCCCGGCTGCTGCAGCTTTATTTGGTCCTGATGGATCAAACGGTGCCGTTGTAATTACACTAAAGAAAGCTAAAAAAGGCGCTAAAGGTATTGGTTTAGAAATAAACGCAGGTGTACAATTTGACAAAGTTTATATTGTACCTGATTACCAAAATTCTTATGCAGGTGGTGCTTCAGGCGACCTTATTAAATATCAATACCAAGCCGGTCAACCTTTAGCCTGGAAGGCGTTGGATGGTAAATACTTCCACGATTATTCTGATGATGCAAGCTGGGGGCCACGTATGGCAGGCCAGGAGCATATTCCATGGTATGCATGGTACCCGGGTAGTGAGTATGCCTATAAAACTACAAAGCTTACACCGCAGCCTACCAATGTTCGTGATTTCTGGGAAACCGGTGTTACCAGAACAACCAATGTTGCTTTTTCGAAAGCTACTGATAACTTAAATGCAAGGGTTTCTTATACCAACCTTGATATTAAAGGTATTACACCAACTGAATATTTAAGGCGCCATACTTTAAATGCTAACCTTACTATTGATTTAAGTTCTCGTTTTGCTTTGGGAATCAATTTTAATTATATAGCAGAAAACAAGAACACAGAAAGTGATGATGCATACGCAAACCAATCAACAGGTTCGTTCAGTTCATGGTTTCACAGAGATTTGGATATGGGTAAAATGAGAGAATTAAGAGGTTTAACAAGTCCTGAGGGAGTTTTTGCAAGCTGGAATAAAAATAACCCGTCTGCTTTTACTGCAGGTGACCCCAGAAAATCATGGGGAGGTAACTATTGGTATAATTTTTACCAGTATTTCGACAATATTGATAACAGTATCAGAAGAGACAGGTTATTTGGTGATGTATCTTTAACATATAAGATCAATAACGATTTTAAAGTAAAAGCTACTTACCGCAAGCAAATGTTAACAACCAACCAGGAAATTATTTACAAATCTGAGTTGGAGGCAAGTGCCAACCAGATGTCTTTTAATCCTTTTCAAGGTAATGCTTTCGCAGCTTACGGTACTAACAACAGTTTCAGCGACCGCCAGAACTACGAAGGAATAATTTCGTATTCAAAAAAATATAAGAGTTTCCAGGTTAATGCAAACGCAGGTTTTGATGTGTTAAAAAGCAAGTTCAGAGGAATCAATGCTAATACTATGGGTGGTTTAAGTGCGCCTGGTTTATACGCATTGGCTAACTCTAAAAACCCAATCAATTACGGAAATGCAAGACAAGAGTTTACCCGTCGTGCTATATTCATCCGTACCGATATTGGTTTCCGCAACTACCTGTTTGTAGAAGGTACTTACCGCAGAGACTATACTTCTTCAGAGCCAAAGGATAATTATATTGATTCTAAATCAGGTGGTTTATCATTTGTATTC
>JANOVD010000066.1:0-5371 GCA_031417255.1 Chitinophagaceae bacterium | reverse complement strand
ACGAACGGAGGAACAAGAATAATTCGCGGCGATCCGCATTTTTATTCATGTAATCGAAGCGGTTTTGTAAAGGGATTGAAAGGTGGAAAGCTGGAGGATTTAAGTTTATGAAAATTCTAATCGGATATGATGGTTCTGATTGCTCCAATGCGGCACTCGATGATTTGAAAACGGCGGGCTTGCCCGACGACGAAGTCGAAGCGGTGGTGATGTCGGTTGCGGACGTCTGGCTCCCGGCTCCGCCGGAAAACGAAACTTTGAGCGAATATGCAAAAGATTTGCAAACGCATCCGCAGTTTTTCAAAGCCTATGAAAGAAACGCCAAAGTTGTAACGGAAGCCGAAACTCTTGCCAAACACGCGCAAAGTCGTTTGCTCCGGATCTTTCCCGCATGGCAAATTACTGCGGAAGCGGATTACGGCTCTCCGGCCTGGGAAATTATCACCAAAGCTGATGAGATGAAGGCGGATTTAATTGTCGTCGGCTCGCACGGACGCTCTGCAATCGGACGGGTTTTTCTCGGCAGCATTTCGAACAAAGTTCTGACCGAAGCCAATTGTACCGTAAGAGTGGCTCGTGGAAAAATTGAAGTTGACCCGACGCCGGCGCGTGTCGTTATCGGCTATGACGGCTCGGCGGGAGCAGACGCGGCGGTCGAAGCGGTGGCCGCCAGAAACTGGCGCAAGCAAAGCGAGGTAAAGTTGGTTGCTATCGACGACCCGATTACGCCTTCGGCAATCGGGGGTCTTGTGCCGCCAATTGCCGCTTGGACTGAAGAAGCCAACGAAGGCGAGCATGAGTGGTTGAGAAAAATGGCGGAAAGCTCGATAAAAAAACTGCAAACGGCAGGGTTGACGGCAACCTTTCAAATTGAATCGGGCAATCCGAAACAGATTCTGGTCGAAGAAGCAGAACGCTGGCACGCCGATTCGATTTTTGTCGGCGCAAATCGTTTCGGCAGCCGCATCGAGCGATTTTTACTCGGCAGCGTTTCGGCGGCGGTTGCCGCCCGTGCCCATTGCTCGGTCGAAGTTGTGCGTGGAAAAAAGGCGTAGTCCAACCGTAGTTCAACAAACTTAAGTTTGTTGTGTCAAAGTAGCGACAAACTCAAGTTTATCGGACGTTTTGAATTTACAAGGTATAAGGAATGTTACACAAAGGACTTTCCGGTGCAGAAGCACAGACACTTTTAGAACAATATGGCTCCAACGCCCTGCCGGAGACGCCGCCGACACCGCTTTGGCGGCGATTTGCACGGCAGTTTCAAAGTCCGCTTATTTACATCCTGCTTTTCGCACTTGTCCTGGACATCGTGATTTGGATCATCGAAGGTGCGAGCGGCGTGCCGATGGGAACCATCGCCATCGCATTCATCCTGCTGATAAACGCCGGTCTCGGGGTCTATCAGGAAAGTAAAGCCGAAGCGGCTTTGGCAAAATTGAAAGATCTTGCCGCACCGTTGGTTTGGGTGATGCGGGAAGGCAAACTTATCCATTTGCCGGGCGCGGAATTGGTCCCTGGCGACTTGATACGGATTGAAGCCGGTGATCGCGTCCCGGCAGACGGCAACTTGCTCGAGGCTCAAGGCGTGATGGTGGATGAATCGGTTTTGACCGGAGAATCCGTGCCGGTTGATAAGGAATTGGACGGCGAAGTTTTTAGCGGCACATTGTTCGTGCGTGGCAAAAGCTATGTCGAGGTATCGCGCACCGGCGAGAAAAGTGCGATGGGAAAACTAGCGGTGATGATCGGCGGCATCGAAGCCGGAAAGACTCCGCTCGAACGCCGACTTCATGTTTTCGGTAAGCAAATAGCCTACGCAATTCTCGTTTTGGCGGTTTTTCTCGTAGTTGCCGGTCTTTATATTGAAGGAATTGAACGCATCGGTCATGTTTTGCTTTTCGCCGTCGCACTCGCGGTGGCGGCCGTCCCCGAAGGTTTGCCCGCCGTTCTCACTTTGACGCTCTCTCTCGGCGTGGAACGAATGGCGAAACGAAAAGCGGTCGTGCGTCGTCTGAGTGCCGTCGAAGCGTTGGGTTCCGTTACCGTAATTGCCACCGACAAGACCGGAACATTGACCGAAAACAAGATGTTTGTCAAGGATGTTGACACGCCTGATACTGCACACTCTTTGCGGGCAATGGTGCTTGCCAACGATGCCGAAATCGGTACGGGTGCGGGCGATCCGTTGGAATTAGCCTTGCTCAGTTACGCTCAAACGCAAGGGGTTGATGCCGTCGAGATCAACGATAATCACCCGCGTCTGAGCGTTTTGCCTTTCGATAGTAAACACAAATATATGCGGGTTACGGTGGATGAAAGCGGCAATCCGGCGAGTTATCTCAAAGGTGCCCCGGAAGTCATCATCGCCCGTTGCCGCTTGAGTGAGGCAGAGCAAAAGAACTGGGAAGAGAAGGCGGAAGCTTATGCTAAAGACGGTTTTCGCGTACTGGCTCTGGCTTGGCGTGAGGGCGAAGGCGATGACGAATTACACTTTTCAGGGTTGGTGATGCTTTGGGATCCGCCGCGCGCGGAAGTGCCTGAGGCTATTCGGATGGCGCGGGAAGCGGGCATCAGGGTCATAATGATCACCGGCGACCATCCGGCGACGGCACTGTCGGTCGCACACGAAGTTGGTATCCCGCCGAGTCACGTGTTAACCGGATTTGATATTGAAAACTATAGTCCGGAAGCGCTCCGCGAGGCTGTCAAAAATGTTAATATTTTTGCCCGCGTGGCTCCCGAACACAAGTTGCAACTGGTCGAAGCACTTCAGGCTAATAAAGAAATTGTGGCTGTTACCGGCGACGGCGTGAACGACGCTCCGGCACTCAAGCGTTCCGATGTCGGAATCGCCATGGGACGGCGGGGCAGCGACGTTTCGCGTGAAGTGGCGGATTTGGTTTTGCTTGACGACAACTTTGCGACCATCGTGGCGGCGATCGAAGAAGGTCGCAATATTTACGAGAATATTTTGAAATTCATCCGCTTTCTCTTTTCCGCCAATGTCGCCTTGGTTATGCTGGTCGTGGGCGGGTCTTTGGGTTCTTTCCTGTTCGGACTGAAAGATGAGTTGGGCGGACTGCTTTTGCCGCTCACCGCCGTACAGCTACTCTGGATCAACGTCATCGCTAACGGTCCCGCGGCACTCGCTCTCGGTTTTGATAAAATTAGAGGTGTCATGCACCAGCCGCCGCGGGATCCTAAGACTCCTCTGCTTGACCGTGCATCGCTCAGTTTTATTTTAATCACGGGCGTTGCCAAGGCTTTGATCGGCGGCGTATTGCTGGTATTAATGCCGATTTACGGTTTCAGCCTTTTGGCAACCCGCACGGGAGTCTTCGTTTATGAAGCTATCGCCCAACTGCTGTCTGCCTATTCCGCCCGTCGAATTACCGCCTTGCCGGAGTTTAATCTTGCCCTGCATTTGTCGGTTTTGTTGGGTGCGGGCGTTCAAGTCCTGAGCGTCTATTTACCTTCTCTGCGGGAATTGTTGGGGCTTGCTCCGTTGGAACTTTTAGGATTGGGTATGGTCGCCGCCGCGATTTTTTTGACGTGGGTTGTTGCCGAGCTTTACAGCCGATTCGCATGGAAAAAGAGTGTAGAGTTACGGCTTCAGCCGTGATTCCGCACTTATATAAAACTGCGTAACTCTGAACTAAAATTATGGAAGCACAAATTAAACTTGGCCGTATCTTCGGTATTCAAATTGGCCTGCATTACAGTTGGCTGATAATCGCGGTGTTAATCTCGCTCTCGCTTTCGGGTTATTTTACCGAAGCACATCCTGATTGGAGTCGCGGTACTATTTGGGCAATGGCGATTGCGACGGCAATTTTGTTCTTTGTTGCCATCTTCCTGCACGAATTATCGCATGCCGCGGTCGCCAAAATGCGGGGCTTGCCGGTGAGTTCAATTACGCTTTTCGCACTCGGCGGCGTCGCACAGATTGACAAAGAACCGGAAGACGCAAAGACCGAATTCTGGATGGCAATCGTCGGTCCGATTGCGAGTGCGGTTATTGGGTTTGTCTGTTTGGGGCTGGCGTGGACGCTTGGTTGGTCGCCGCCGACTGAACCCGTTACGCCGCTCATGGCGATGCTGGTTTGGCTCGGTTATATCAATATCATACTGGCAATTTTCAACCTGATTCCGGGCTTTCCGATGGACGGCGGACGCATCCTGCGAGCCATTATCTGGTGGTTCACGGGCAACGCCAACCGTGCCATGCGTGCCGCTTCGCTGACCGGGCAAGTCATTGCTTTCGGCTTCATCGTTTTAGGATTATGGCAGTTTTTTAGCGGTGCCGGTTTCGGCGGGCTATGGATGGCGTTTATCGGCTGGTTTCTCCTGACCGCTGCCAAAGCAAGTTACACGCAGGTTGAATTAAAGGAAAAATTGCAAGGCGTGAGTGTCGGCGATTTGATGTCGCGGGATTGTCCGGTTTTGGACAGAAACGAAAATTTGCAGTCATTTGTTGACGATTATCTGCTCAAAACCGGACAGCGATGTTTTATGGTTGTCCAAAACGGCGAACCCGTCGGGCTGATTACTCCGAACGAAATAAAAACCGTTGAACGCCGTCTGTGGGCTTTCAAAACAGCGTCCGACGCGATGCGACCGATTGAGAGTCTTCACGTCGTAACGCCTGAAATGTCCGCCATCGAAGCCCTGGAAATCATTGGACGTGAAGGTGTCAATCAACTGCCCGTCGTCGAGAACACAAAGCTCAAAGGAATCATCTCGCGTGAACAGATCATCAACTATCTGTTCACGCGAAAGGAATTGAATGTTTAAGCAACACAGAAGGTAGGACGAAAGAAGTTGCAAAAGGTGAAAAGTTATGGGGAAGACAATGAAGATTCTAATCGTCGTCCGCCAATGAAGTGATGCCAATTCAAACGAATCACGACAAATACTTAGCTCCGAACAGTAATTTTTAATGAGTAAATTTTTCAGGACAATTTACGCCTATTTTAAAGAGTTGGGAAGTCTCACGCCGATAGCTTTTGTAACGGCATTCTTGCCGATGCTTGGAAGTGCGATTTTAATTTTGCTGGCGCATCCGCTTGGAAATTGGCTGCGTGAGAATTGGGAAATCGGGATGCCGCTTTATCTGTTTAGCGTTCTATTTTTTTGCGGACTTGCGCTGCTTCCGACCAATGTCATCGGAATACTCGCGGGTTGGGGTTTTGGTTTCGATTTGGGAATTGCGGTTTTAATTGCGGGTATCGTTGGGGCGGCTTCGATTTCGTTTTTGATTCATTCGCGCATCGTTGGCGACAAGCTTCCGCACGTTTTTGACACGCACCCAAAAGCGAAAGCGATTTACGAAGCCATAGTCGGGCAGAGCGTCTGGCGCGCGGCATTG
>JANOVD010000065.1:0-1765 GCA_031417255.1 Chitinophagaceae bacterium | reverse complement strand
TTGTCATCGGTGTTGAGGGCGTGGGCGGCGTCGGCCTGGATGTGTTCGATGCGGCTGAGGCGGGCAAGCGCCCAGACTTCGCGAAAGATGATGGCCAACGCGGCGAGGCCGGCAATGGCCGCGACACCAAGGGCGAGCCAGCCGAGAACGGCAGAGCGGACGAAGAATTCTTCCACCAGCTGAGTAACCGCAAGGCCAGCCCAGAGCGAGACGAGCGATGCCAGTGCCGCCAGCAGGATGCCGCCCCAGCGCATGGAGCGCGAGGGGGCTGGCGGTTTCGGCGGCACAACCAGGAGCGCCATATCATCGGGGTCCGGCTCGAAGGTGATGCCAGTGATGGCGCGCGGCTTGCGTTTGGCGGGTTCGGCGGTTTTCGCCTGCGGCTTCGGCTCGTCAATGACGAAGGCCTTCGGGGTGCGCTGGCCCTCGGTCATGCGAAACGGTCTCCCAGCAGAAACTGCATGGCGCGGTCGAGCCGGATATGGGGAAAGGCGCCATCCTTCATCAAAGGCGGGCGGAAGCGGATGAATTTGAGGCTGCCTGCCAGCGAGCCATCGAGAGCGCTGTGGGCTTCGGCTGGCAGGTCGCCGGGGAAGATCGCCGCTTCGGTTTCGCCGTCAAAGTTGCTGGCGCCGAGGGTTTCGCCCGCCAGCGGAATGCCGGCGATGCATTCCAGCGTTTCGCCTTTCTGTTTGACGCTGGCTTCACGCGTTGCCCTTATGGCGGCCAGAGCGGCGACATCGATTTCGGCTCCGGCATACTCGGCCCTGGTCATGGCTTCCTCGACGATGAGTTTGAGGATGTTTTCGAGCTTGTCGTGGCTGGTGTGATGCAGCAGGTCGGCCTTGGTGGCGGCGAACAGGATGCGGTCGATGCGGCGGCCGAACAGGCTCGAGACAACCGAGTTCGAGCCCTGGCGAAAGCACGTGAGAATCTGCGTGAGGGCGTGTTGCAGATCGTTCACCGCGCCCGCTCCGGCATTCAGCGCCGTCAGCGTATCGACCAGCACGATCTGCCGGTCGAGCCTGGCGAAATGGCCAAAGAAGAAGGGCCTGACGATGGTGGCGACATAGGAGTCATAACGCCGCCGCATCAGCGCGCCGAGCGATCTCCTCGGAAGCTCCGTAGACGGAGGAATGCCGAGTGGAGAAAAAGCCAGAAGCGGCGAGCCGGCAAAATCACCGGGCATGAGGAAACGGCCTGGCGGCAAGGTGGAAAGCGAGACGTCGTCCTTGCGGCAGCGGGCGAGATAGGCGGTGAAAACCGCGGCCGCCGCGATGGCCTGCTGCTCGTCGGCAGGGGCCAGCGGATCGAGGCTGGCCAGCATGCGATGCCATTCTTCGGCCATCGCCAAGCGCGGGGCCACGCGGCTGGCCGCGACGGTGGCGGCCGACCATTCGGCAAAGCTCATCTGCATCAGCGGCAGATCAAGCAGCCATTCGCCGGGATAGTCGACAATGTCGATGTGCAGTTTGCCGGAGCCAAAATTACGGGCGATGAGGCCGCGTGGCTCATATTCCGCGGTGATGCGCAGCTGGCTGATGCGGCTGGTGCTTTCAGGCCAGTGGCGATCCTTGCCGGAGAGTGCCGCCAGATGGCTCTCGTAGCCAAAGCGGGCAAGCGTGTCGTCGGGTTGTGGTTCGAGATAGCAGCGGATGATGCGGCCCTGCGCCATGGCTTCGAAGGCCGGCACGCGGCCGCCTTTCAGCAGCGTGTGGACGAGGGCGGTGATGAACACCGTCTTGCCGGCCCGCGACAGGCCGGT
>JANOVD010000064.1:0-2314 GCA_031417255.1 Chitinophagaceae bacterium | reverse complement strand
CCTGTATCCAGCCCTCAAAATCTTTATCGGTTATTTTATTGGGGTAATTCAATGCCGGGTGGCCGGGTATTAAAAAATTAACCTTTGCTTCTTCATCAGTAATCCGGTTGCGGCTGATGTTAAACGGATAAGGAGCAATTTTTGCTACCACAGGGCCAATACGTGTACTGGTATTATATTGCACCAGCAGCACACCACCTTCATGTACGTACTGCATCAGTTCTCCATATACATTATTCATCCACTCGTTGGTATTGTATGCACGTACTCCGGTAACAATGGCATCAAACTGTTTTAAATTGGCAGCAGTAATTTCTGATTCTTTAAGTGTTACAACTTTGTAACCCATTGCCTGCAGTGCTTCCGGAATCTTATCGCCTGCGCCGGGAATATAGCCAACATAATTGCCTTCGGTTTTTAGATCAAATTTTTTACATTCTAAAACAGGTTGCCTAAAATAGTTTTGCGATGGAATATGATCGTAATTAATTGTTTTCTGTTCAAGTAACAAATTATTTCCGTTCTCAAGGAATTTTATTTTAGTAAACCCGCCTATTACTTTTCGTTTACCAATGGAATCTCTTTCGTATGTTTCTGTATTTGTGTTTATTGCTATTCTTTTTCTATCTCCTTTTTTTGAATTAAAGTAAACCAGTGGCTTTCTATTTTCAGAATCTGTTTTGATTGTAATTTCACTGGTATTAATATCTTTATTTGATAAAATACTCAATTCTGATTCACAATTTTTTGAAATGATTATTTCCGGTTCTAACTTAATTGTATATGCAGGTATTATACTTACTGGTTGATAAACCTCTCCTTTTACCGGATCGGTAAATTTATACCGTACAGGTTTGGTAAATTTAAATTCCTTTCCTTCAATCAGCATACTGAACACCACACAGAAAGGATCGTTTTCTCCTTTTCCAATTTGCTGTTGATCGGTTACATTAAAACTCCCCTTCTCCATCGGCATTTCTAACCAATATGGTTGTGTAAGTTTTGCATTTGGCCTGATGAACATGCTGTATGCCTTTACCGAATTTTCATTTTTCTTAAGCTGGTCAAAAATTACAAAGTCATCATTTAAATGTGCATCGGCACTTAAAATATTTGCACCGGACCGGTTGTTAACCACCAGGTTTATTTTTAAGCTGTCGCCCTGCACAGCGTACTGGGTGTTGGTTGTGGCATCCATAAATAAACCGCTGCAGTTTTCAATTATTCTTTTTAGTTCATTTAATTTTAGTTCTCTCCAGTAATCATCGGTAACCGATTCTATTTTACTGTATAATTTAACCAGTTGAGGTATACTTTTTTCAGGATGTTCAACCGAAAATTTTTTAATGATCTGATCAATTAAATGTTGAGCGTTGTCTTCTTTGGGGCGACTAGTTATTTGTATGCCGTTCAATAACCTGTCCCAACTTACATCTACGCCATCCATCAGATCATTTACCGGTGCAGTGCCTTTTAATGTTTTAAAATTTTCAATTACACTACCTCTTTGTGCAGCTACACCAAAGCCCTGGCTTTTGTGCTGGCTTCGGCTTGCAGAAGCTATCTCGCCATAACTTTTACCAAGAATGGGATTGTAATCACCACAGTCTAACTTAAACAGATCGTTGGCTGGTTGGGTATTACCGGCAGCACTGAAACTGTTCCATAAAATTCTTTTGGCCTGCCAAACAGTTACACCTTCATTTAATTGCTCCGGAAATTTTGTGGGGTCGGCTGCAGCATCAAATGCTTCCACAGCAAGCATGGCCGATGCGGTGTGATGCCCATGCCCACCCTCGCCGGTTGTGGGAAAACGGGTGATGATCACATCAGGCCTGAATTTACGGATGACCCAAACCACATCGCTTAATATTTTATTATGCCCCCAAAATTTTAAAGTTTCTTCGGGGCTTTTGCTGTAACCAAAATCAAATGCACGGGTAAAGAACTGCTCTGCGCCATCAATGCGGCGGGCGCTTAATAATTCCTGGGTGCGTATCAGGCCAAGATCAACACCCTGTTCATCGCCAATTAAGTTTTGTCCGCCATCACCACGGGTAATACTTAAATAACCGGTGCGGTACAATTTTTCATTGGCCATATAAGCCAATAGCCGGGTATTCTCATCATCGGGATGAGCCGCAATGTATAAAACCGAACCCAGCACATTAAGTTTTTTTAACTGCAGTAAAATTTCTGAAGAAGTGTACGACTTTGGAGTTTGAGCGTTTGCTTCGCAAACGATTCCCACAAACATTATTAATAGAATTTGCTTACGCAAATTGGTTTTGCCACAGAGGCACAGAAACACAGA
>JANOVD010000063.1:0-12797 GCA_031417255.1 Chitinophagaceae bacterium | reverse complement strand
GCTGGCTGGTATTTTTATGATTGTAAGAATAACTGCCATATACACTGATCCTTTTGCTCCATTGATCACGATAGTTAAAACCAAATGAATTGGTTGTTGATATGCCACTGTTGTTGCCACCGCTAAATGCAGATGAATTGCCTCCCTGCATCATGTTGTTCATACCACCCATGCCGCCCATATCGCTCATGGCGCTCATTCCTGTACGCATCATACTGGTAGCGCCCCTGTTGCCACCACCGCCAAAATTAAAAAGCGATGTATTGGTATTATTGCTGTTGGCCACAACAGAAATCTGCCTGTCGTTATTAAAGTAATTGCCGTTGAATGAGGCCTGGTAACGGTCCTCGGTTCCGTAACCGGCAGTAGCTCGCCCAAAAAAACCTTTGTTCTTATCTTTTTTAATCTGGATGTTCATCACTTTATCAGGGTCTCCATCTTTAATGCCGCTCACGGTGGCCTGGTCGCCATAATCATCAATGATTTGAATCTTATCTACAATATTTGCCGGTAATTCCTTGGTGGCCGTTTTAACATCGCCGCCAAAAAAATCCTTGCCGTTTACTTTAACCCTGGTCACTGCTTTTCCCTGTGCGGTTACATTACCATCCTTATCAACCTGTACCCCCGGTAATTTTTTAAGCAGGTCTTCTACTACAGCGCCTTCTTTAACTTTAAAAGACGCTGCGTTATATTCAATAGTATCTTCTTTAATTACAATGGCTGCCACCTGCACAACAACCTCGTTCAATAATTTTGCATCATGCGCCATCACAAAACTGCCTACATCAATTGTCTTTTCAACTTTAGTAACCGGTACATATTTGGCTTTGGGCCAGTAACCCATGTGGCGTATGATGATTGAAAAAGGCGAAGCAGGTACGGTTTCAAATCTGAACACGCCCTTATCATCCGTAAATGTATAAATGGTATCTGTGGGGTTTGATTTTACCACTAAACCTATCACTGCATTATCAATGGGTTTTTTACTGGCAGAATCAATAAGGGTACCTTTTACCTGTGCTGTTAATGCTAAGCCTGAAAAAATCACAGTACATGTGATTAAAATTTTTCTCATAAAATGGAGTTGATATACGAATTCATTCGTGTAAAAATAGACTTAGAAATTTAGATGTAAGAATCTATTTTGATGAATGGTAATTGTTTTGGGGAATTCTTAACAAATATGCTAATGCCATAAAATTAAAAAGTATAAACCAACGAAACCGACCCCGGCCCGCCACCCAACTGCACTTTCTCAACAAAACCTTTCAGCTTTTTACCGTGCTTACGATGAGTTGCATAAATAATGGCATCGTACAAAAGTAAAAACCCGCCCTGCAGCATAATGGAATTTCCGTAACCTTTAAATTTGGCAGGATTTTTTTGATTATCGCTCAATTGATTCATTGCAAAACCGCTGCCAATATAAACCACATCCAGGCCTGCATTGATAAGGTATGTTTTTTCAATTCTGTTTTGATGTTTAAGTACATCAGCCAAGGTTGGGTTATCAATTTTTTCTCTTCCGGCTCCCCAGTAACCCAGCCCGGCAATGGCCAGGTTAATGCCGCCCCACATTACATTCATCTGGTGAAAATACCGCATCTCTGTATTGCTGGTATTGGTGGCAATGCCGCTTACGATCATATTGGCAGCCGACCATCCGGCCAAAACCACCATCGATTTTTTACTGTATCCAATACGTTCTTTTTCAAATTTAATTAAAGCATCTTTTTGAGAAAAAGCCGAAAATCCAATTGCTGTAAAGCAAATGATCAAAAATATTTTTTGCATAACCTGTTTTTTACAAGTTACGAAACAAAGTTTTTTACAGATTGTTTATGGCTGTAATTTTATTTTTACCGGCTTAAGCCTGTAAAATATTTTTAAAGAGCCTCCCTCGGTTGTGGTTTGGGCCAAAGGTACTTCCCGGTAAAGGGCACAGTCAAGCAACAGCGTTTTTACCTTTTGTCGCATAAATTCTTTTGCGGGTATGGTGATGCTGTTGTTGGGCCCGGCCTGTTGATAGTGAAAGCTGCTGTCGGTATCAATGCTGCTTATCTCAACATGATCAGAAGCTGAAAGGGGAGTTGTATTGTAGGAAACAACCAGGTCGTAATTACGGCTAACTGTTGCTGGTATTGTATTTAAGCTGAAGGAGCCAAAATCAAAACTGTTTTCAAATTTCTTGCCATTAACATCTGTAAAAACAATGTTGTGTTTACCGGTAAAACCAGTAAAGTTTTTGTTTAGTTCATAAAAAGCGCCGCTGCCTTCACTGCTATCTACCTTTAATTTTACTCCATCCAGTTCAACACTGCTCGGCTCGTTTAGTACAAGGGTTGTGCCTGCGCTGCCTGAAAAGCGGTATTTAAGCGAAACCAAAATATTTTCATCGCCTTCGGTATAAGAAATATGGTAATCCATAAATATCTTATCCTGGTTTACATCTTTACTTTCGCCAATTTCTGTACTGTCGCAGGCAATAAGGCCGGCAATTAATAATAAAATGGCTGCCAAAAACGGTTTTTTGTGTTGCATATAAATGTGGGTTTAATATAAATACCAAAAACGGAAAAAAGTTAGTTAATTAATTCATAAACAGGTTTAAACAGGGCAGTAAAGACTCAATCCGAAACCCTAAACATTTCCTACCTTTGTCGCCCCTATAAGAAACTGAGGCAGGTTCTGTCATTATGGCTCAAAAATATTTTCTGCACCATATTTGACAATGAATTAATCCTGATAATTAAGAATACCCAACAACACTGAATTTTATGATAGGAGCTATTTCAAAACTTTTTGGCGGCAATAAAAGCGAAAAAGATGTAAAAAAAATTAAACCGGTGGTTGAGCAGATCAACCGTTTTTTTGACCAATATCAAACGCTCACCAATGATGAACTGCGCAATAAAACTGCTGAGTTTAAACAACGTATTGCAGCACATCTAAACACCATCAATACCGAAATAGCAGATAAACAAAAAGCTGCCGAAGATTTGCCCATTACTGATATTAATGGTAAGGATCTCTTTTACAAAGAGATTGACGAACTGAAAAAAGATAAAGACAAACAATTAGAAGTGATACTGCAGGAATTATTGCCCGAAGCTTTTGCTGCAGTTAAAGAAACCAGCAGGCGTTTTAAAGACAACGAAACGCTTGAATGTACCGCCACTGAATTAGACAGAACGCTGGCTACCCAAAAAAATAATATCATTATTGATGGCAATAAAGCCATTTATAATAATACCTGGACAGCAGGCGGTGGCGCCATAACCTGGAACATGGTACATTATGACGTGCAGTTAATTGGTGGTATGGTTTTACACAGCGGCAAGATTGCCGAAATGGCAACGGGGGAAGGTAAAACACTGGTGAGTACATTGCCTGCATATTTAAATGCATTGAGTGGCGAAGGTGTTCATATTGTAACCGTGAACGATTACCTGGCAAAAAGAGATGGTGAGTGGAACGGGCCGATATTTGAATTTTTAGGCCTGCGTGTTGATTGTATAGACAAACACGAACCCAACAGCGATGCCCGCCGCCATGCCTACAATGCTGATATTATTTATGGTACCAATAACGAATTTGGTTTTGATTACCTGCGTGATAACATGGTGCATACACCTCACGAAATGGTACAGCGCAAACATCATTTTGCCATGGTGGATGAGGTGGATAGTGTTTTGATTGATGATGCCCGTACACCTTTAATTATAAGTGGGCCCATTGGACACAGTGATAACATACAACAGTTTTTCGACCTTAAACCAAGAATTGAAAAACTGGTTGAAGCACAAAAAAAAGCAGTCA
Organism: Chitinophagaceae bacterium; assembly: GCA_031417255.1. Lineage (GTDB taxonomy): Bacteria > Bacteroidota > Bacteroidia > Chitinophagales > Chitinophagaceae > Ferruginibacter. The sequence goes on along the minus strand of JANOVD010000063.1, from coordinate 8,975 downwards.
ACACTTTTTTAATTGAAGCAAAGAAAAAAATAGCTGAAGGTAATGATGATCCTAAAGATGGCGGACTGGCTTTGTTTCGTGCCCATCGTGGTTTACCAAAAAACAGTGCATTGATCAAATTTTTAAGTGAGCCCGGCAACAGGGTAAAAATGCAGAAAAGCGAAAACTATTATCTGGCCGATCAACAAAAAGAAATGCCCAAGGTTGATGCGGAGTTGTTTTTTAATATTGATGAAAAAAATAACCAGGTTGACCTCACCGACCAGGGCATTCAGCTGATAACAAGAAGCGGGGAAGATCCTGAATTTTTTATCATCCCTGATATAGCAACAAAGCTTGCCGATATTGAAAAAAGTGCTGTGAGTGCTGAAGAAAAATTGCATCAGAAAGAATTGCTTTTGAATGATTATGCTTTAAAGGCAGACCGTATTCATACCGTACAGCAATTATTAAAGGCTTATACTTTATTTGAAAAGGATGTGGAGTATGTGATTATGGAAGATGCGATAAAGATAGTGGATGAGCAAACCGGCCGTATTATGGAAGGCAGAAGATATTCTGATGGTTTGCACCAGGCCATTGAAGCAAAAGAAAATGTAAAGATTGAAGCAACTACACAAACTTATGCAACGGTAACACTGCAGAATTATTTCCGGATGTACCACAAGCTTGCCGGTATGACCGGTACTGCCGAAACAGAAGCGGCCGAGTTCTGGAGTATTTATAAATTAGATGTGGTTACTATACCCACCAATGTAAAATGTATACGTAACGATGATCAGGATTTTGTGTACAAAACCAAGCGTGAAAAATATAAAGCAGTAATTGATGAGGTTGAAAAATTACGCAGCATAGGAAGGCCCTGCCTGATAGGTACAACCAATGTGGTGGTAAGTGAATTGCTGGCGAGAATGCTGCAACAAAAAAATATTCCGCATAATGTATTGAATGCAAAACAGCATAGCAGGGAAGCACAGATTGTAGCAGAAGCAGGTTTGCCGGGCGCTGTTACCATTGCCACCAACATGGCTGGCCGTGGTACCGATATTAAACTTGGCCCCGGAGTTAAAGAGGCTGGTGGTTTGGCCATTTTGGGAACAGAACGCCATGAGAGCCGCCGTGTGGACAGGCAGTTACGTGGACGTGCCGGCCGGCAGGGAGATCCCGGAAGCTCAAGCTTTTTTGTATCGCTTGAAGATGACCTGATGCGTATGTTTGGCAGTGAGCGTATTGCAGGGCTGATGGACAGGATGGGTTATAAAGAAGGCGAAGTGATACAGCACAGTATGATCACCAAATCGATTGAAAGGGCACAAAAGAAAGTAGAGGAAAATAACTTTGGTATTCGTAAAAGATTATTGGAGTATGATGATGTGATGAACAAGCAACGTAACGTGGTTTACAAAAAACGTAACCATGCTTTGTTTGGCGAAAGGCTTGCACTTGACCTTGATAATTCGTTTTATTCTGTTGCCAACGGCTTGATCCTTTCTTTTAAAGAATTAAACGATCATGAAGGATTTAAACTGGCAGCCATTGTAAATTTTGGAATTGATACTTCCATTACCCAGGAAGAGTTGGATAAAGGAGATGTGAATGCATTGAGTGAGCGGTTGTATGATGAAGCTGTAACACAATACCGTAAAAAAACAGATTTCCTGGTTCAGCAAACCCTGCCCATTATTAAAAACATCCGCAAAGAACAGGGCGATCATATTGAAAATGTTGCTGTGCCATTTACTGATGGTAAAAAACAAATTCAGGCACTGGCAAATCTTGATAAATATTTGGCAACAGAAGGCAGAGAATTAAATGATGCCCTGGAACGCAACATTACTTTGGCCTTGATTGATGATGCATGGAAAGAACATTTACGGGCCATGGATGATTTGCGCCACAGTGTACAAACTGCCGGCTACGAACAAAAAGACCCGCTGGTAATTTATAAGATTGAAGCTTTTGGCGCCTTTAAACAAATGGACGACCAGGTGAATAAAGATATTGTAAGCTTTTTGTGCCATGCACAAATACCGATGGAGCAAACCAATGCCGGACAGATACGTGAAGGCCGTGAACGCAGGACAGACATGAGCAAGATGCGCCAGCGTAAGGAAGAGTTTGCAAATGCAGGTGGCGGCCCCGAACAGTTGAGTGCAGAAAATGATTATATCGATCCATCGGCACACGTAAAGCAGGAACCCATACGTGTTGAAAAAGCACCGGGAAGAAATGACCCTTGCCCCTGTGGCAGTGGCAAGAAGTATAAGCATTGCCATGGGAAGGATGTATAAAAAATATTTTTAGTAAGATTGAAAGCCGTTTCTCAAAAGGAAGCGGTTTTTAATGACGGGATTTTTATAAATTTTTAATTAGCTTTATTTCCTAAATCACCGTAAAAAATGACTAACAGAACGATACCGAAAACCCCCAATGCTGTAACTAAGAAAGCTATTGAAGATGCAAGAAAAGGTAAAACATTTAAAGCGGCTTCTCTCAAACAGTTATTTATCGATTTAATACCAACACGCTGATATTAATCAGAACTGGAACTCATTCCGATTTATTTTAAAAGTTTCACAGTAGTAGCAAAGCTTCTGATAATGGGGCAAAATATTTCTAAAATTTTAAACTTTAGAAAAGGTATTTTGCATGTATGATCTCCACACTGCTTATAATAGTTTTTGTTCTGGGCTATATTGCCATAGCTTTTGAGCATCCGCTAAAACTTAATAAAGCTGCTTCGGCATTAATTACCGGTGTTCTTTGTTGGACTATTTACATGCTGCAAAGTCAATCAACAGATATTGTAACTGAAGAACTGCTGCATCATTTAGGAGAGATAGCTTCAATTCTTTTCTTCTTATTGGGTGCTATGACAATTGTTGAGCTTATAGATTCGCACAATGGCTTCGACATCATTACAGAAAAAATAAAAACTACCAGCAAGGCAAAACTATTACTTATAATTATTACTATTACTTTTTTCCTTTCTGCTTTGCTTGATAATTTAACAACTGCTATTGTAATGACTTCGCTTTGCTCAAAACTGTTAAGCGAAAAAGAAGACAGGCTTTGGTTTGTAGGTATGATCGTTATCGCTGCCAATGCAGGAGGTGCCTGGTCGCCATTGGGAGATGTTACAACCACCATGCTTTGGATAGGCGGACAAATAACAGCCCTGAGCATTATGAAACAACTGATACTGCCCAGCCTTGCAGCCTGTATCATTCCTGTTTTAATTGTTGCTTACCGTTTCAGGGGAAAACAAATTATTGCCATGACGCAATCGGTTACCACAGCTAAAGAAAAGCTTGATGGAAAGATCATTTTATTTTCGGGTATCGGGTTTTTGATATTTGTGCCGGTGTTTAAAACAGTTACCCATTTACCGCCCTTTATGGGTATGTTGCTTGCATTGGGATTGATGTGGGTGATCACCACCATCATACATAAAAGCAAGCAATCGGAAATTGCAGAAAGGTTTACGGTTGCAAGGGCATTGCAGAAAATAGATACACCAAGTATTTTGTTTTTCCTGGGGATATTACTGGCGGTATCGGCATTGCAATCTTTTGGGCTGCTTAAAGATCTTGCCTCATTTCTCAACAATACATTTAAAAATGATTATTTAATTGGTATTGCATTGGGATTGCTTTCTGCCATTGTTGATAATGTGCCACTGGTGGCTGCATCGCAGGGTATGTTTGATTTGACAACTTATCCAACAGATCATCCCTTCTGGTCATTTTTGGCCTTAACAACCGGTACCGGTGGCAGCGCAGTAATAATTGGCACAGCAGCAGGTGTGGCGGTAATGGGTATTGAACAAATAAAATTCATGTGGTATTTAAAAAATATCGGTTGGCTGGCGTTGATGGGTTTTGCGGCGGGGATAGCGGTGTTTTTGCTGCAGGTTTGGTTGGTGGGGTGAATTCAAAGTAAGCCTAAATAGCCAAAAAAATTAAAGAGTATTTCTTCTTATTGGATTTTGCCGGGGGAATATTGCTGTTTTTATTACAGATTTGGTTTGTGGGTTGATATTAAAACTCTTTGCATAAAAAAATCTTAACTATAACGAATGCCCCCTTGTCTGCCAACAAACGGGAACCAGAAGCACCGCTCTTAATGTATAGCACAGGGTTTATAATTTAAAAACTGTTTTTTTGTATAGTAAGATTCTGCCATGTTGCTGCGCCGTTTGTCGGGAGACATGACAGTGGCGTTCACGGATGTTGATGTTGGCTTGCGGATGGTTTGAAGGAACACCTACTTTGGCGAAATGATCTTATCCTTTTGAATAGCAACAAGTTCAATTATATCGGGCTTAAACGGGTCGAAAAATGATGCTCTGAAATTCATTGTTGTGCTTGTTTGGTTTTGTGATTTATCTGATCAATAACCCAACTTATGCTCAAAGCCCGCAAACTCAAAAATATTGTACTCCCAAACACATTCACATAAAGGGAGTTCTTCATCGCCGGTGATCCAGCCAACAATTTTGCTTAGGCTCGGACAGGGGTAATAAAAACCGGCCTTTAAATATACCCGGCCTTTTAAACCGGAGATAGTTGTGTTAAAACTCAAAGGCTTAGACGAAGTGCTTGAAAATGTTAATGGCATATTTAATGAAAGTAAAGGATTAACATCTGCATTTAATGTACCAAATGCGATAATGGCATCTACACCACCTGAGGCTTTGAACTGTGAATTTAAATATGGTCTAATTTCTCCGCCTGCAGATAAATTATTGGGGTCAAACTGGCCGCTGAGATTTATACCGGCTTCGCCTAAAATGCTGGCTTCAATTCTTATAGGCACAGGCCCTAAAAAGAATATCTGGTTAACCAATACTATTTCTATGGGTTGTTTAAAGGCATAGCCGATATCAATGATATCTGTTCCCGGAATTTTATTGGTGAACTCATAAGTGAATGGCTTTATTAACCCATCCAAACCTGATAAAGTTAAGCTGACACCATTAGAAGCCGGGCTCCATGTAGGGCCTGTTCCAAGCATACCTTTAAAATCGGCACTTATCATGGTTAATTCTTTGCTGGCTGGCTCGGCCGCATTAAAAATGTAGGGAAAATTAAAATAGCGGATACCCAAAGCTGCATTTGCCTGCAATTTATAACCCGTTGTAATTGGGGTCCATGTTTTATCTCCTGCTGCATACCCTTTTGATTTATAAGAACTGAGTCCGGATCCTTTTACAAACATCCCAAACGGAATATCTGTATTGTCTGGAAAAGAATATTTAAACCCCGGCACCGAATTAGTTTCGGCTGCAGGCGGAAGATGAACTTCATTCGCCTTATCCTTTGTGTGGCCATAAACAAAAATGATCTGTTCCGGAAATTTTATCGCTTCATTTTTATCATTGTAGAGAACGGTACGGATATAATAGGTTACCGGTTCGCCGGCAGGATAAGGAACAATACCTGTCAGGTCCAGTGTATTGTAAAAAAACACGGAGGAAGCTATTGTTTTTTTTGCAGCATCCGGCAGCGACTCCCAGCCCCTGGGCCTTTCAGTCCAAAAAACAGTTGTTTGCTCAAATGATTTTATTACCCCCGGAGGGTTGATGTCTTTTAACGTATTGTCAAACGGGATACTGCTCAATTGCCAGAGTATTTTTTTGACCATATCCTTATTTTTAGCTGGTAACTGGCCAATAACAGGATATTTATTTCTTCCGTTATCAGCACCCGACACCTTTGCCCATTCGGTAGGAAATTCAGAAGTTCCCTGGTTTTCATAAAGCAGGCTAACATACATATCTGCATTCCACAGGTTGTTCATATTGAACACGATAATTTCAGGTTCAGCCTTTGTAATGATTACCGGCACGGGTAATGGCCCGGGCCTTCCTCCAGTTGTTTTTGGCAGATACCTGAACTTATTGACTGAATAGTTTGAAAATTTATTGGCATTATAATTTAAGTAAGATTTTTGATCAGGGGCAGCCCTGAGATCCTTTAGTGTATTCGGTTGTCTTAGTGATCTTCCACGGGCAGTTAATTGTTTTTCCATTTCATTTACCTGGTCATAAAAGGCCTTAACCGTTGTAACACGGGTACTACCATCGGGCAGCTTTAAGGTCATTTTCGCATTAGGGTCAAGCACTTTACCCGTTCTTGGGTTTTTAAGTTCAAATGTCTGGAAGGGGATGGGTTTGCGGCTTTTGTCTTCATCCAGCAAATTCCTGGTGCTTACGGTTTCAGGCAGTTTTCTTATTATAAGTGTAAGGGTAACTATTTTGCGTTTAGGGTTTGCCGGGTCTGTTCTTTCTGTATATCGTTGGGCAGTTAAAGAAATTGATAAAAGAGAAAGTAAAAAGGTTAGTAACAGCTTCATCATTAAAAGATTTAAGTGTACAATATCATACAAGCTAAGCAAGTTTGTTTATAAACATCGTAAAATAATAGGAATGTTTTAAAAAATATAAAAGCCAAAAAATCACTACCGTCCTAACGTTTTAAATATCAATTAGTTCTTTGAAAATATTGATAGATAAGGGTTTCCTGTGTTTTTATTGCAGGTTTGGTTGGTGGGGTGATTCACCTTGCCCACCTTGCTTTATAGCCTCTGCAATCAATATGTATCATTTGCCTGTCAAAAAATGAATGTTCATTTATATAAGTTCCAATGCCGCCCTTATCCTTAATGATTTCTTTGTCTAAGATATCAAATACAATATCTACATCTTTACTGTCTGATTTACCGTCATCGTTTACATCAAAGACTATGAAGTCAATTGCATCGCCAATCAGGTGTCTGCTATCTTTAGCCGCACCTGAAAATTTTACCTGGATATCGTTATGCCATTTAGCCCGTTTGGTACTAATAACCAAAAGCTTTGCTGAAAATCCTCTTTGTTTAAGTGTGTCTTTAAGTTCAGTGTAAAAAGTTCTGGTCTTTACATTAACAAGCCTTGTATTATTGAAATAGAAAAAAAAGAGCCCAACGGCAATAAGAACAATTACTATAAAAAATTTGAAAATTCTTCTTTTCATAATATTGAAATTGATTTGCTCAATTTAATACCAACCATTCGCTCCTCCAATATTCTCAATCGGATGCCAGGTGGTTTTTATTTCCTGAAATTAATAATAAAGGTAGACGAAACAAAAAAATCCCCGCTTATGAGACGGGGACTTTGCGTAGTAAGGGATTCAATCATTATCTTATAACTACCAGCCTGGCAGTTCTATTTTTATCTACACCATGCTTCCTGTAATAAAGAATTGTCTGCATTTTAAAGTAAGAATAATACGCATAGCGTTGTATTTATTATTAAACTGTTTCAATAAATGAAAACATAAAATAATAATACTCGTTAGGGGAGATCATTAAACATGTAATTAAAAAGGATAAATGGAATACTTACAGGTTGTTTTCTTTGGAGAGGTGGTTGGGTGCTGTAAGCAATGGCCGGCAAAGTACAACAAAGTTTTTTATAAAACAACAAAAAAATAAATCAGGGTATAAATTACGCTGAAATTATGATACTGAAATTAAGTCAGACTGCTTTTTAAAACAGTCAAATCAGTTGTTGAATTAATACCCCGTCTTCGCCCCACCTATATTCTCAATCGGGTGCCAGGTGGTTTTTATTTCCTGAAAATCCATAATGAAATAAGGAGATTGGCCTGTTGCAGTTGTCCATTTCACTTTATCATACAACACAACTCTTTTTACATTCAGTGCTGATTTTTCTTTGATCATTTTTTGTGTTGCCGTATCCGCTTCACAAAAAACAGTTGCATTTACATCCATATGGTCGGCAAACCAGGGTACAAGTTCTGCAACTTTTCCTGTAAGGATATTTACAACGCCTCCTGGCAGGTCAGAGCTGTTCAGTACTTCAGCAAATGTTACGGCACAAAGCGGCTTTGTTGCAGATGCTAAAACGATACAGGTATTTCCTCCGGCGATGATAGGTGCAATTACAGAAACCAATCCTAATAATGAATCATTTTGCGGAGCAATGGCGGCAACAACACCCGTAGGCTCCGGCACCGAAAAATTAAAATGCGATGATGCAACCGGATTTACAGAACTGAACAATTGCTGAAATTTATCGCACCAGCCGCTGTAATAAATTAAACGGTCAATGCAAAGGTTCACTTCATTTTCAGCTTGTGCTTTTGTTGAATCCTGTTTTATTAACTCATCAACGAACTGTGCTTTCCTGCCTTCCAGCATTTCGGCAATGCGGTAAAGAATTTGTCCACGGTTAAAAGCAGCTCTTCCGCTCCAACCACCAAATGCATTTCTGGCTGCAACAACTGCATCACGGAAATCTTTTCTGGAACCTAGGCAAACGTTCGCTAAATTTTCGCCTTTCTTATTGGTAGCAATATAATATCTGCCCGATTCAGTACGGGGAAATTGCCCACCGATGTATATTTTGTAAGTCTTTAAAATTTCTAATCTGTTTTCTGATGTTTTTGCCATGATATTTTTTTTGCCGGGAAGTCGGGTAGACGTTTTATTTTTTCGCCTTACTGTCTTACCGGCGATTTTTATTTTTCAACTAATGCTTTTGCCATTTCGTATTTTTTTTCCGGGAGGTTGGGAAGACATGAAATGTTTTTCGCCTTCCATACTTCCCGGCGATTATTATGTTGTCAGATTTATGTAAGCCGATAATCCATGCAATCCTCCTTCTCTTCCATATCCACTTTCTTTATAGCCGCCAAAAGGAGAGGAGGGATCAAACTTATTAAATGTATTTGCCCAGATAACACCTGCTCTTAATTTTGTAGTCAGGTTGAAAATCTTGGAACCCTTGTCTGTCCATACTCCTGCCGAGAGGCCATAAGGTGTATTGTTTGCTTTCTCTATCACTTCATCATCTGTTCTGAAACTCTGTATAGCCAGCACCGGCCCAAAAATTTCTTCCTGTGCAATGCGGTTGCTTTGTGCAACGTTGGTGAAGATGGTTGGCCTGCAATAAAATCCTTTTTTTG
>JANOVD010000062.1:0-6449 GCA_031417255.1 Chitinophagaceae bacterium | reverse complement strand
TTAATAAAACTTAAAGCACCCACAATACATTCATCACCCAATACCACATTATCCATAATCACCGCATTCATTCCTATCAAGCAATTCTTACCAACAGTAGCGCCATGTATAATTGCGCCATGGCCAATATGTGCACCTTGTTTTAAAATAACCGTAACACCGGGAAACATGTGAATGGTACAATTTTCCTGCACATTGCAACCATCTTCAATAATAATTTGTCCCCAATCGCCACGTATGGCAGCACCGGGGCCAATATAACAATGCTTAGCAATAATTACATTGCCGGTAACTGCAGCCTGCGGATGAATGAATGATGATTCGTGAATGACTGGTTTGTATCCTTGAAATTCGTAAATCATATCAATGTTTTGTTAGTACGAAAACAGGTCCCTTTAAATAAGGCAACAATATGATCTCTCTGGTTGGTGATAGTAATGTGATAAAGTCCGGTTGATTTTCCATTGTGCAGTTCTTTTGCTTCGGCAGTTAAAACATCGCCCACGTGTACGGGCTTTGTAAAGTTGATGGATGTATCTAATGCCACTGATAAATTATTACGATTATTGCAGGCAAAAGCAAATGCACTGTCGGATAATGAAAATGCAATACCACCATGCACAATGCCAAAGCCATTAATCATTTCTTTTCGTACAGTCATTTTTATTTTGCTGTAACCATCCTTTACTTCCAGTACTTCAATACCCAGCCATTGGCTGAATAAATCATTTTCCATCATGTGTGCTACAACCTGTTGTGCTGTTGACATAATTATTATTGATTAACGATGACTGATTATTTTCCTTTAAACTCCGGATTTCTTTTTTCTAAAAATGAATTTATCCCTTCAGTATAATCATAAGTAGCAGCAGCTTTTTGCTGATATTTATCTTCAATTGATAACTGTTCTTCCCAGGTGCTTACAAAGGATTGGTTTAATGCATGTTTTGTATATGCCAGGCCTTTTGTGGGCATTTGCGAAAGTGTTTCTGCAATTTTTTTACTTGCGGATTCAAAATTTTCATCATCAAAAACTTTATAGATCATGCCCATTTTTTCAGCATCGGCCGCCGATACTTTATCTCCTGTCATCATTAAGGCACTTGCTTTTTGCCAGCCAATTAAACGGGGTAAAGTAAATGTACCACCGCTATCGGGTATTAAACCTATTTTACTAAATGCCTGAATGAATGATGCAGATGTACTTGCAACAACTACATCGCAACATAAAGCGATGTTGGCACCGGCACCCGCAGCAACGCCGTTAACTGCCGCTATCACCGGCTTTGGCATGTTTCTTATTCGTTTTACAATGGGGTTATAATGTTCCGATAGGATTTGTTTTATTTCCAGCTTATCATCACCAACTAATTCGCTGATATCCTGCCCGGCGCAAAAAGCCTTACCTGAGCCTGTAATATACACTGCCCTTACTTCGTGTAAAGAGGCCGCTTCGTCAAGTTTTGCCTGCATTAGTAAAGCCATTTCCCGGTTAAAGGAATTAAATTTTTCGGAACGGTTTAAAGTAATGTATGCAACCGAATTTTTTATTTCAAATAATATAGAAGACATCTTTATAAATTTAAGTGATTATAAAAAGGGTAATGCATAATAGTATTAAACATCAAAACTTTTTACTTCTTTATGGTTTAATAAAAATTGATTTACAAGATCATAATTCCTGTCGGGAGAGCTGATGCGGTAAATATAAATGGCATCATTATTATCTTTTACCGATTTCATGCACCGGTACGACAGCTCATGCGACCTGAAAAAATCTTCAAGCTCCGATTTGAAATTTTTACCCAGTTCAACGGTTCGTACTTTATAATCTTTAACCTTGTGAAACCGGTTAATAAAGCGTTGTACCGGCTCTAAAACAAACAACGCAATTACAACCATAGCCGATACCACTATGGCCAATGGATAATTGTGATAGCCAATAGCCATACCCAATGCTGCCGTTACCCATATAAGTGCCGCCGTTGTTAAACCATTAACGGTAATACCTTCTTTAAAAATAACACCGGCACCAATAAAACCAATGCCGGTTACAATGTTACTGGCAATACGGTCTGCACTGCCATTGCCAATTTCTTTTGATAGAATTGTGTATAAACAAGATCCAACACATATCAGGATCATAGTTCTGAAACCTGCAGGTTTGCTTCTGAACTCACGCTCTAAACCTATAACGGCGCCAATGATAAAAGCTACAGAAACCTGGGCGGCTTCTTCTAAATAAATTGATAAATCCATGAATGTTTTTTTGAGCTGAAATAAAGTTACGGATATTAATGGCACTTAAAATAATCAAACGGCTCTTTACAATCGTTACATTGATATAAAGCTTTGCAGGCTGTGCTGCCAAATTCGCTTATGCATTTTGTATTGTTAGAATTGCATTGGGGGCATGTAACATGAAATGATTCAGGCCGCTGAAAGCGTCCCGACTCTGATTGTGGGGGAGCAATACCATATTCTTTTAATTTTCTTTTTCCGTCTTCGCTCATCCAGTCTGTTGTCCAGGCGGGAGAAAGAACAGCAGTGATTTTAAAATTTGTATAACCGTTTTCAATTAATGCCAGTTTAATATTCATAGCAATCATATCCATAGCGGGGCAACCGGTGTAAGTGGGAGTGATAACAACTTCAATGCCCCCATTCCCTAAAGGGGTGTTATCGATTTTTACATCTCTAACTATTCCTAAATCAGTAATTGTAAGTACAGGTACTTCGGGGTCTGTTACCTGTTCTAAAATTTTCCAGATACTTTGTTTTGATATAGTTGATGCTGCTACCATTCTGCATTAGGATATGTTCTTTGTAAATATTGAAGTTCTGTAAGTATAAATCCTAAGTGTTCTGTATGGATTCCGGTTTTACCACCACTTTGCATAAACACTTTTTCAGGTACAGGTAATGTTGCATCATCAAAAACTGAAGTTATTTTTTTAAGCCAGTCATCTTTTAATAAACTCACATCATATCCGGCTTCTTTTTCATAATCAGCAGCAACAAATAATTCACCGGTATATCTCCAAAGTTCATCAATGGCTTTTAACATGCGTTGATGACTTTCATCGGTTCCATCACCCAGGCGTACCACCCACTCACTGCTCCACCGCAGGTGATAAGTAACTTCTTTTAATGCTTTGGCAGCAATGGCTGCAATTTGTTCATCATTGCTGGTTTGTAATTTTTGGTACAACAGAAATTGATAAGCACTAAAAAAAAACTGTCGTAAAATGGTTTGCCCCCAATCGCCATTGGGCTGTTCGGCTAATAAGCAATTTTTAAATTCTCTTTCTGTTCTTAAGTAAGCCAGAGAGTCTTCCGTAACCTCACCCCCAACCCCCTCTCCAAGGGGAGAGGGGGTTTTAGAGCCCTCTGGTATTTTTGATACATTAATTAAAGTTGCTGCATACTGATAAAAATTTCTTGACTGCCCAAGCAGGTCTAAAGAAATATTTGTGATAGCAATATCCTGTTCCAGTATCGGCCCATGGCCACACCATTCTGCATTACGTTGAGCAATTATTAATGCATTGTCTGCCAGGTGTAGTGTATAGTTAATCAGAGCATTGTTCATCTGCGTAATCATTTTATCAGCGGTTACATGTGTCCTACTTCATCCGGTAGTTCATAAAAAGTGGGGTGGCGGTAAACCTTGTCAATGGCAGGCTCGTAAAGTTCTCCGGCTTCTTCGGGATTGGATGCAGTAATGAATTTACTTTCAACAACCCAAATGCTTACACCTTCCTGCCTTCTGGTATAAACATCTCTTGCGTTTTCAATAGCCATAACAGCATCAGTTGCATGCAGGCTACCAACATGTTTATGATCAAGCCCCTGTTTGCTCCTAACGAATACTTCCCAAAGTGGCCAGCCACCCCCACCCCCCAAAGGGGGGATTTTGGAGTCTCTCAATTCATTGCCACCAGCATTATCTTCGGGAATATCGCCGTAATAATATTTTCTGATCTGTATATTCATTTTAATAAAATTGACTTAATTAATACTTAAGCGGCTTTCTGTTTTTTATGGTTTGTTTTTTTTGCAGCATAGGCCATGGCGGCTTCCCTTACCCAGGTGCCTTCATCGTGTGCTTTGTTTCTTGCTGCCAGCCTTTGTTTATTACATGGCCCATTTCCTTTTACTACATTCCAAAATTCATCCCAGTTAATTTCTCCAAAATCGTAATGCTTCCGTTCTTCATTCCATTTTAATGCAGAGTCGGGTAATGCCATGCCTAAAACTTTTACCTGCTCTGCTGCCATATCTATAAACTGTTGCCTAAGTTCATCATTTGTTTTTCTTTTTATCTTCCACTTCATACTCTGATCACTGTTGGTAGATTCTGAATCTTTTGGTCCAAACATCATCAGGCTGGGCCACCACCAACGGTTAATAGCATCCTGGCACATGGCTTTCTGTTCATCGGTGCCTCTGCTTAAAACCAATAACGATTCAAAGCCCTGACGCTGGTGAAAACTTTCTTCTTTACAAATACGCACCATTGCCCTTGCATAAGGGCCGTAAGAAGTTCGGCATAACATCACCTGGTTTAAAATAGCGGCACCATCAACCAGCCAGCCAACGGCACCCATATCGGCCCATGTTAATGAAGGGTAATTAAAAATGGAAGAATACTTTGCTTTGCCACTGTGCAGGTCGGCAATCATTTCATCACGGGAGCTGCCTAAGGTTTCTGCTGATGAGTAAAGGTATAAACCATGCCCGGCTTCATCCTGCACTTTTGCTATAAGAATGGCTTTTCGTTTTAATGATGGTGCTCTGCTGATCCAATTACCTTCGGGCAACATACCAACAATTTCGCTGTGGGCATGCTGGCTTATCTGGCGGATGTTTGTTTTACGGTATGCATCAGGCATCCAATCCTTTGGTTCTATTTTTATTTCCTTATCAATTTTATCCTGAAATATTTTTTCAAAATCCTGTATTGACATAATTAGAATTTTAGATTACAAAATTAGTAAAAAACTAACATCCGTTAGTTAAAAAATATCAAAATCCTGGTTGGCATTATTTTATATCAAAATCCACAACCACCTTTTCAGTAATTGGATGCGACTGGCAGGTAAGTATAAAACCCTGTTCCACCTCTTCCTGCTCCAAGCCCCAGTTAACATCCATTTCCACTTCGCCTTCAAGTAGTTTTGCTTTACAAGTGCAGCATACGATCAAGATGCTGGATGAACGTGAAGGTCCGGTCGCCCCCAATGATCTGCCGCGCGCTTTCAACCGTCAAAACGTGTGGAAACGTATTGCCATTGTGCTGGCGGGGCCGGTGGCGAATCTGTTGTTGGCGATAGCGTTATATTGGGGACTTTTTATGCACGGTGTTCCGGGTGTCCGTCCAGTGGTTGGCGCACCGGTCGCCGCCAGCGCTTCGGCCAAAGCGGGCTTTACTGCCGGTGACACGATTGTAAGCGTAGGTGGCGACCGCGTTTCCACCTGGCAAGATGCGCGGTGGGTGCTATTGAAAAGCGCAGTGCATAAGCACACTGTCGCAGTGCAGGTGATTACAGATAAGGATGAAGCGGCAACGCGCAATCTGGACATGTCGGGATTGACTGCTGCTGATCTCGATGGCGATTTCCTGAAGACGTTGGGCGTTACCCGTTTTCTATTGAAAGGGCCGCCGGAAATTGGGCGCGTCATGGCTGGCAGCGCGGCCGAGCGCGCGGGCCTCAAGGCCGGAGACGAGATCGTGGCGTTGAATAACGTGCGCGTTGATTCCGTCGAGCAAGCGATCAATATCATTCAGGAACATGCAGGCAAGGTGTTGATCGTTGAGGTGCGTCGCGACGGCGGCGCGCTGCCGCCGTTGCAGGTTACGCCCGAAGCTGCGACGCAAGCGGATGGCCGCACCATCGGCCGCATTGGCGCCGTATTGCAACCGCTGCGGCAGGCACTCGACAAATACCGCGTGGAAGTGCGCTATGGACCCGTCGATAGCCTCGGACAGGCCATCATGAAAACTTGGGACACCTCTATTTTCAGCCTCAGAATGCTGGGCAAAATGCTGATCGGAGAAATCTCGCTGAAGAATCTGAGCGGTCCCATCACCATTGCCGATTACGCCGGCCAGTCAGCGCAACACGGCTGGATATCCTATCTTGTTTTTTTGGCCTTGATCAGCATCAGTCTCGGCGTGCTGAATTTGCTGCCAATCCCCTTATTGGATGGGGGGCATTTGATGTATTATATCGTTGAGATTTTCAAGGGTGCGCCAGTGTCGGAGCAGTTCATGGAAATCGGTCAGCGCGTCGGCATGGGCGTGTTATTGCTCATGATGGCTTTTGCGCTTTTCAATGATGTTACTCGACTGATAAGCGGCTAGTTCTTGGCTTTTAGCGTTCGGCGCCTCTGGCGCTTCCGGTGCTCCTGGCTTTCGCGTTGCACTCGTCTTTGCCTGATCTTCG
>JANOVD010000061.1:0-2584 GCA_031417255.1 Chitinophagaceae bacterium | reverse complement strand
TTTGCCGTGTGTGCCTGAATGATTGGCCTGTACAAAATGTTGTACCAGGTTATGTGCTAAAAATTCTCTTTCGCAAAATGTACGGGTAAAAAAACCACGGTTGTCCTGGTTGGGCTGTACATCGATGGTAAATGCTCCTTGTAATGGAAGTGGGTTAAATATCATTATAAAGCATTTAAAATTTAGATGGTGAAAACATTGGGTCGTGTTTAGGCAAAATTAATTTTGGGCTCAAATCATATACGATCCTGAAAAGATCATTTTTAATCAGATCAACAGATGCTACAGCCAGCATATTAAAGCCATGATGCGGCGGTGTTTCGCAATAAGTTCTATCTAATGGCAACAATTCTATTGGCATATCACAGGTATCAATATTCTGATGAAACTCTCTTACAGCAAATATCTCATAGCCTAGTTCTTTCATCAATATTGCTGATGGTGAATTTTGTAATCCATTGCTCCAGTCATCATACAGGCTATGTGTTTCAAAAACAACAACGGGTTTATTTTGTTTCATCATTTCAACCGCTCCCTGCAAAACCTTTATTTCACTTCCTTCCACGTCAATCATCAACAGGTCAACTTTGCCAACTTTATTTTGTGATACATAATCATCAATGGTGATTGTATGCAACGCATTGGCAGAAGAGGTATTTGCTTCAACCGTACTTGCCAGTGCATCTTCACCTTCAAAAATTAATTTCTCATTGCTTTTATTCCAAAGTGCAAGATTATTAATGATAATATTATCGAGGTTATTGAGTTTTGCATTCTCAATGATAAGGTCAGAATTATTTTTGTTTGGCTCAAACGTATGACAGATACCTGTTGATTTGATATTATTGGCAACAGGGATTGCCTGGTCGCCAAAATAAGCACCGGCAATGATTACATTTTGTGCATTGGCCGAAAAATGCAGCAGCAACTTTGTTGTTTGCGGCTCCCACACATGGTTTGGCACTGCCGGACTGCACAATAAAAACTCCCTTGCAATTTTTGAATTGTACACAAAATTTATGTGGAGGCCATTCTGTAATGTTTTGGAAAAAGCTCCGCCCATGAATAGTTCATCAGCAAGTGGCCCTGAAACCGTATCTCTTACATTTACCTCTGGATGGCCAGCTTTTTTTTCAAACTCAACCAATGCTTCAATAAAACTATCCCGGTAAACCGGGTTATTCTTTAGTGTTTCTTTTATGGGATCAATTTTTGTCATTATGATTTTTTAAGCGCAAGTTCCTGGTCAACGATTTTGCAGTCTATTAATTTTTGAATGGTCTTTAATCTTATCAGGCTTGATTGACGGAAATTGGCATCATTAAAATCAATGCCCTGTAAACCGGTTTTTAAATCCTCTACTACATTTTGTAAACTCACTAGCGGTTGATGTGCAGGGGCCAGTTTTTCATACAGGTCAAAATTCACTTTGTAGGAACGTTTGTCGGGTTGTGCGTTTTCATTAATACTCACATCAACATCAGTAAATAATTGTTGTACTGCTGCAGCCAGTTCTTTTACCTGGTAGTTCCAGGTATTGCTGCCGGTGTTAATGATCAAAAAATTGCCGCCTTCTTTTCTTTGTATGGCCCAATCCATAGCCCTGGCCATATCTTTTACATGAATCAAGGGGCGCCATGGTGTTCCGTCACTCAGGATAGTTATTTTTTTATCAGCAATGGCGCTGGCAACAAAATCGTTCAGGACCAGGTCAAGCCTGAGCCTATCGCTGTAACCACAGGCTGTTGCAAAACGTAAACAGGTGATGTAGAAATTATCATCAGCTAATGGCTTCAATGCTTCTTCTGCAAACACTTTTGATTTTGCATAAGCAGTTAATGGATTAACATCAGATGTTTCGCTACGTGGCGCACTGTCGGCAAAACCATATACACTGCAGCTGCTGGCAAAAACAAAATGTTTTACGCCTTTGACTTTTGCTTTTTGTGCAATATTGATTGCCGACTTGTAATTGATATCTAGAGTTGGTGTTTCAAATGCATTGCCCATCGGATCGTTGGAGATGGCAGCTAAATATATTACTGCATCAAAACCTTTGAGCAGGTTTTCATCAAAATTCCTCACATCGCCATAGTACTGCACATTCAGCAATGTGTCTCCTGCAATACCATTAAAAGTGTTGTTTTGAATAAAATATCCAATATCGTACCCCGCTAAAAAAGAATCCGGATGTGTTGCCCTGAAATGTTTGGCTACCATTGGACCAATATATCCGAGGTTTCCTATTATTAATACCTTCATGTTAATTATTTCCAGATTTTCCAGGGAGCATTACCACTTTCCCATAATTCATTTAATTCAATTTTATCTCTCAATGCATCCATACATTTCCAAAAACCATTATGTTTAAAGGCAACCAATTGCCTGTCAGCAGTTAATTTTTCAAGCGGCTCATCTTCCCACATCATATTATTCATATCCTGTTGCAGGTAGTTGAATACATCTGCTTTTAAAACAAAAAAACCTCCGTTAATCCATTGTGCATCTGCTTTTGATTTTTCTCTGAACGCATTCACGATGCCATCTACTGCCAGGTCCATGCCGCCAAACCTTGCATCGGGTT
>JANOVD010000060.1:0-5155 GCA_031417255.1 Chitinophagaceae bacterium | reverse complement strand
GGCTTAAAAGAAGGCGACCTGGTAGTTACCGGGCCTTACGATGTGGTAAGTAAAACATTAAAGGTTGGTAAAAAAGTAACTGTGGTGGATAAGAAGGATTTGTTTGAAAAATAAGTTGTTTATTGTTTTAACAAGGTAGCTTATCTGGCCGTATATCATATTAGGATCCGTATCATTAAGCATATTTTACAGTACACCATGAATAACAAATTTTTTCTGATCCTTATTGCTGTGTTGATGTACCCGTGTATTAGTTTTGCCCAAAAAAATACAACACTTACTGTATTTGTAAAATCGGCCAAAACCGATTCTGCAATTAATATTACCCTTCAACTATACCTTTTACCTGATACTATTTTAATAAGTACCAAGGTTGCCAGAACCGGTAAAGCTGATTTCCAGGTTAAATCATTTTCGAAATACCTGCTCAGGACAAGTTCTGTATCTTTTGAAAATACAGAGCTGATGGTAGCCATAACCGACAAAAACATAAATACAACAATTACAGTATTAAGAAAAAATACAACCCTGCAGGATGTGGTTGTTGTTTCAAAAAAGCCATTGATAAAACAGGAAGATGATAAAACCGTTGTGGATGCTGAAGTATTGGCCAACAGCAGCACCAATGCTTATGAAATACTGGAAAAAACTCCCGGTGTAATTGTTGACCAGGACGGGAATGTTTATTTAAGCAGCACTACTCCTGCCACAGTTTTAATTAACGGCAGAGAAATGAAATTAAGCAGTGCTGATCTGGCATCGTTGTTAAAAAGTTTGCCGGCAGGCAGCGTAAGTAAAATTGAAATGCTCCGCACGCCATCTGCCAAATACGATGCAGCAAGCAGCGGAGGTATGGTAAATATCGTTTTAAAGAAAGGTGTTAAATTAGGAACCAATGGAAGTGTTAACCTGGCTTATTTCCAGGGAGTTTACAGCACAAAAACCGCAGGCTTTAATTTAAATAAAGGATCTGGAAAAATAAACAGCTACCTGAGTTACCAGTTTACCGACAGAAACAATTTTGAGGAACTGAATTCGGAAAGGTTGATCAGAATTGATTCTACGCTGCTTTCACAACGTTCATATACTACCTACCCTACTGCCAGTCATTATATGAGTGCGGGTGTTGATATTCAGTTTACGCCTAAGTTTAATGCCGGTTACGATTTGCGTATCAGTAATTCAAATGGTAAAAGCTATGCTGCAAATGGTATTGATATTACAAAAGATCCTTCACAATCTTTAATTGGTAAAAATCTTTCGGATATCAACACTAGAAACAAAACCACCTATATCGGAAATAACTTTTCGGCTAAATATAAAATTGATACAACCGGCAGTGAATGGACTGCAGCGTTTGATTATAATTATTACCGGAGCCGAAACACCCAGCTTTATAAAAATTATAGTTACTTACCTGCAAAACCAACTGTTTCGGGTGATGGAGCCGGTAATATTGATAAAAATATTTTTGTATTACAAACCGATCTCACTCTTAAATTTCCAAAATCATTAACTCTGGAAGCTGGCTTTAAGGCAACCATCAGTGGCAGCGAAAACAGTTCAAATTATTTTAAGGATACCGGTAACAATATCAAATTCGTTGATGCTTTTCAAACCAATACTTTTAAATACAATGAAAATATAATTGCAGCTTACTTACAGGTATCAAAAACATTTTTTGGCTTTACTGTTAAACCGGGGCTGAGGCTTGAGGTAACTGATATCAGCGGCAAACAGTTAATACCTAAAGACACATCCTTATTGCTGAAACGTACAGATGTTTTTCCGTACCTGTTTATAAAACACAAACTTTTTAAATTGTTTGGGAA
This sequence comes from Chitinophagaceae bacterium, assembly GCA_031417255.1. Taxonomy (GTDB): domain Bacteria; phylum Bacteroidota; class Bacteroidia; order Chitinophagales; family Chitinophagaceae; genus Ferruginibacter. The sequence continues at coordinate 3,323 of JANOVD010000060.1, read as the reverse complement.
CCCGCTTATGGGTAATGCCATTTACCGCAGAAGTATCAGGCGGCCTTATTATGAAATATTAAACCCTTATCCCAAATACATTGACCAGTATCTTTTTGATGTTGGTAACCCCAAATTAAAACCACAGTTTACAACCAATTACGAGATCAATGTAACTTATGATAACATTCCTGTGCTTGCATTGGGCATCAATAATACCAGGGACATTTTCAGCAATGTAACCTACCAGGATAATATTACTAAAATTGCTTACCGCACGTACGATAACCTGGGGAAAAATAAAGAGTTTTATGCAAAGGTTATTGGCGGTATACCTCCCGGAGGTAAATACTTTTTTTATGTAGGCGCTTTGTATAATTATAACCGGTACAGTGGTTTTTACGAGGGCCTTCCATTAAATTATAAACGTGGAAGCTGGACATTTTTTATGTTCCAGGAATTTAAGGCAACCAAAACGCTTACATTTAATATGCAGGGTTTTATGCGTACAAAAGGTTTACAAAATTTGTATGAGCTGAATACTTTTGGCGGATTATTTGTTTCGGTAAATAAAAGTATTTTAAAGAAAAAAGCAAATATCATTCTTTCGGTAAATGATCTTTTACAAACCAACCATGTATCCTTCAGTTTACAGCAGGGCACGATAAGTGCACAGGGCGAACGTTTTAATGATACCCGGAGATTGGGACTTACTTTCCGTTATAATTTTGGTATAAAACCCAAAGAAGAAAACAACAAAACCTTTGATGCGCCTGCGGATGCTAACTAAACAGCTTTTCTGCAATGGCAATGCTTTCAGGTTTGCCAACATCAACCAGTTTATCGCCGCTATGGTCGTATCCATAAATGGGATGATCTGCAGCAAGGCTCAGATAGGTTTCAACCAAAGAAAATTTTCCACGCTGCGGTATCAGTTCAAATATTTCAGGTTGAAAAACCACTACACAGCTATAAGCCATAGGGTGCTTTGTTCCTCCCCCTTCGGGGGCAACTGAATGCAATGAAGGTTGGGAACGAAGTTCGAGGAGGGGGCCTTTTTCTTCTCCTGTGTTTGTATTACGCCAGCCGCAAAGCCGGTTGTATCCATCAAATAAAAAATTGCGGGATGTTTTTCTGTTGGTAATGCCGAAAGAGATGAGTGCTTTTTTATCTTGATGAAAAGCGATCAGATCAGCAATATTCAAATCAGTAAGAATATCTACATTAAGTGTAACAAAGGGTTCATTCCCTTTCAGCAAAGTTTTTGCTTTTAGTAAACCGCCGCCTGTTTCCAGCACCTCGTTGGTTTCATCGCTGATCATGATATTACTGCCCCAGCCATTATTTTTTTGTACCACTTCAATAATCTGATCAGCGAAATGATGAACATTCACTACAACATCGGAAATATTAAACCGTTGCAGGTATTCAATATTGTGCTGCAGCAATGATCTGCCATTTACCAATGCCAATGCTTTGGGATGTGTGTCAGTCCACGGTTTAAACCTTGTACCCAGTCCTGCCGCAAAGATCATTGCTTTCATTTTAACCTTTGGTTTCGTGAATGTTTTGTTCAATATGATTCAATTCAGTCTTTACGCCAAATTTATTTCTTAAATGCCTTACAACAGCATCAGCAGCATATACACTCCGGTGCTGTCCGCCGGTACAGCCAAAATTTATCATCAAACTTTCGAAGCCTCTTTTAATATAATCTTCTACCGCAATGTCAACTATATTATACACATTGTTTAAAAACTCAGGCATTTTGGTTTGCTGCTCCAGGTAATCTTTCACACTTTTATCCCGTCCGGTTTGCTGTTTAAATTCTTCAACCCTGCCCGGGTTTAAAATACCCCGGCAATCAAAAACAAATCCGCCGCCATTTTTTGTTTCATCTTTTGGGTAACCGGTTTTTAAATACGAGAAGCTGTTCACTTTTACCAGTAAAGCAGTTTCGGCCGTTGCCTGCAAAGGTGTAAACCCCTGTATCACCTCATCACTGATGCAGAGTTCTAATACTTTTTTAAATTCAGGAACTGCTATCCCAATATTTTGATTATGCACAAACCATTTTAGATTTTGCAATGCCAGCGGTATGCTGGTTAAAAAATGGGCTTTGCGTTCAAACAATCCACGGAAACCATAGGCACCAAGTACCTGCAATAAACGTATCAAAACATAACCATTGTACTGGGTTCTGAAAGTGTCTCTATCTATCGGCTCTTCAACAACTTTTTCAAAAGTCTCAATATAATCTTCCAGCAAATGCTGTTTCCAGTCATCAGGTAAATTTGCTTTTGCCTGCCACAACAAAGAAGCTACATCATATTGCGGCGCTCCTTTCATGCCGCCCTGGTAATCTATAAAATGAACGGCCCACCCCTGAACTTCGTTCGTTCCCTTGCGGGAATCCCTGGGGGAAGGTTTAACCATTATGTTGCGGCTCTGAAAATCACGGAACATAAAATATTTATATTCGGTATGACTCAGGTAATTGCTCAATGCCTCAAAATCATCTATCAGTTTTTGCTTATCATAAGGCTGTCGTAAAGCATCCAGAAAATAATATTTAAAATAAAGCAGGTCGGCCATAATAGCCTGCTTACCGAAAGAAGTATTGGTAAGACATTTTTTATAATCCAACCCTTCGTGGCCTTTTACCTGTAGCTCAACAAGCTGCTGTAAACTTTTTTTATACAGATCGTAAACTTCTGTTGTAAAACCTTTTTCTTCAAGTTTATTCAAAAGTGATATGTCGCCAAAGTCTTCCTGTATGTAAATATTTTTTTCGGCGTTGATGCAGAAAATTTCAGGTATCGGTAAATTCTTCTTTTTAAAATGAGTTGAAAAATAAATAAAGGCTTCATTTTCTTTTAAGTTAGCTCCATATGTAGCAATGTAAGTTTTATCTGCAGTATGAATACGGAAGTAATGTCGTTCACTTCCCGCCTGGGGAAGTTTATCAACAGTATTTATTTCAGATTTTGAATAAGAAGTAAACAGTTCTTTTATTTTTTCAATGGTTGAATGCATTACAATAGTTTATCCGGGTAAAATTAGAATAATTATGTTAGAGAAAAGAAAGATGCTACAACGCTAGTCTTTAAGGCTTACAATAATTTTCTTACATCAGTAGGTTGTCAGGCTGAACTTGTCGAAGCCGGTATTTGCAGTATCCGCCTTCGACAAGCTGCTAATGGCAAGTATTTTAAAAGGTTGATAAACAATTTTTTACAAAAATTGAATTTAGCCACTAAGATTCTGTGTTAATAACCAGCAGACTTTGTTTATTTTTTAATACTTTCATATTTCCAGGGCGACTTTAAGTTAGCCCCTTTAGG
>JANOVD010000059.1:0-1890 GCA_031417255.1 Chitinophagaceae bacterium | reverse complement strand
CACCAAGGGCGAAGGCGCGAACATTGGCGAGGCCCAGGCGGAGGCCTACAACGGGCCGAAGGCGCGCATCACCGTCGGTGCCATCGTCGATAAAACCGGCACGGCCGACAAGAAGTCTTCACTCAGTTATCAGTTGGACCGGTTGCGCCGGCACAGTAGCGCGACCGAGTCGTTCAGCAACGCAGGCATGGTTAGCGGCATCCGTGACTTGATTACCACGGCGCTGTTTCAAAGCAAGCGCTTCATCGTGTTGGAGCGTGAGAACATCGGGGATGCATTGGTGGAGCAAGAGTTCTCTGCTTCCGGCAAGGTCGGCGAGGCTTCGCGCATCCCGTTGGGCGAAATCGAAGGTGCTGAGCTGCTGGTGGTGGGCGCTCTCACCGGCTTCGACGCCGGCGCAGCCGGCGGCGGCGGGTTCCCGATCCCGATCCCGGTTGGCCGTGGCGGCGATTTCGTTATTTTGGATATCGAGTTCCGCAAGAGCCACGTGGCCATGGATTTGCGCGTGATCGATGTGCGCACCGGGCGCATTGTTTCGACCGTGGCGGTCGAGGGCAGCGCGCGCAAATTCGGCGCGGGCTTGAGCGGTTTTGCGCGCACGCGCTACGGAGGTCATGTGCGCGTGCCGACCCTGCTGCGCGGTTTCGCCAACACCCCGGTGGAGAAGGCGATCAGCGAAATGGTGGACGCGGCGGTCACGCACGTCGTAGAGAAAACCCCAGTGGTGTATTTTCATCACGAGCTGTTCGACAACGGCGTCGCCCCGGCGCCACCGGCGAAACCGCCGGTGCGTTGAACAGTACTTTCAGGACAACGCTGGTTTGGCGCGTAGCCGATGATTGAGCAACACTGCCAGGGTGAAGAACACCAGCGCGCCCGCCTGGTGGGCAGCTGCCAGCGGGATCGGTACCACGTAAAGCAAAGTTGTGATACCGAGCGCCACCTGTACGGCCAACATCGCCAATAGTAAGTGAACAAGTAACCGCGCTGGTTGCGCCAATGCATGCCGGCGTGCCGCGAACCAGTAGGCCGGGATCACCAGGCACAACAGATAGGCCAGCAAGCGGTGATTGAACTGCACCGCGGCCAGATTCTCGAAGCTGTTCACCCACCACGGTTCGAGTGCCAGCATGCCTTCCGGCACCAGGCGTCCGTGCATGAATGGCCAGTCGTTAAACGCGAAGCCCGCGTGCGTGCCCGCCACGAAACCGCCGCTCAGGATCATCAGGAAAATCAGCGCTGTGACGATGAGTCCAAAACGGCGTAGCGGTGCGAGCGAGTCCGGTGTCTGCGTCTTCGGGGATAACAGGCCCAGCGCCACCCACAGTACGGCGCCGTAAATCAGAATCGCCAGGCCCAGATGTGCGGTCAGCCGGTAAGGACTGACGCGCGGTACATCCACCAGACCACTCGCCACCATCAACCAGCCGAGCAGCCCCTGTGCGGCGCCGAGCGCGAACAGCAACCACAGCTTCAGCGCGAGCGCACGTTCGATTTGTTTGCGTACCAGGAAATAAACAAACGGCAGCGCAAACGCCAGCCCGATCAGGCGTCCCAGCAGGCGATGAAAATACTCCAGCCAGAAGATGCCCTGGAAACCAGCCAGGTCCATGCCGACGTTGACTTTTTGGTACTCGGGCGTGAGTTTGTATTTTTCAAACAGCGCGAGCCAGTCCGCGTGCGTGAGTGGCGGGAGCGCGCCCATCAGCGGCTGCCACTCGACAATCGACAGCCCGGAACGCGTCAAGCGCGTCACGCCACCCAGCACCACCATAATAAAGATCAACGCACAGACCCCGAGCAGCCAGATGGCGATGGCGCGGCGGGAGTTCTTGGCGGCGGTGGGATTCATGTTTGATTTTTGGGCGTTAAGCGTTGGTTGAGATTCAC
>JANOVD010000058.1:0-1596 GCA_031417255.1 Chitinophagaceae bacterium | reverse complement strand
TGACCAAGTCAAAGACATTGAAAGCGGATGGTCTCACCTTCTTTAACGGTGATGGTGTCGGGCAAAAAGCGCATCGCGTCGATAATGTCGACTTTGATCGTGCGCATTTTTTTGTTGGCCTTTCCAGCTATTCCCCAGGGGGTTTGCTCAGCAACAGCTTTTTTGGCGGTCGCGGTGGGTTTTTTCCCGGCATCGGCGAGTGAAAAATGGCTAACTGTCGTCAGCGGAAAAGCCAATAAGGCTGTCAGTAATAAACGAGTAGTTTTCATTTTTTCCTTTCAAATTGATTGCTGTTACCTACAGTCCCGCCTCAAGCACCATAAGTTCCTATAGGGACGTTCATTTACCCGTCAGGTTCTAATGTCCTACGACCGCACGGCTTTTTTGCCTTTAATACTGTCTAACCCGACTGTTGCTGCAGCACTCTGCTTAGTGCGCTTGCGTCAAGCCCGGCATGCTGCTGTCGTGGCCTTCGCATGCTACCTGATTAACGTCCCGCGCTAAGCCAGAGTGCATATTGGAGGGACTAGCCAGCCTAAACGATATATCGATCCCACCAGCGCTTCTGTCTTGCGTATTTCGAGATACGACACCGCAGCGCCGATGACTACAGATAGCGCAAGCCAGGCGATCAGCAGCCGCGGTGGATTGATGCGCGATTTTTCGTTGAGCGAAAAAACTTTGTGCGGCGGCTCTCAATTTTTCTAGACCGCTGGCGGATACGGTACAGCGTGTTCCGCTGTACCGCGCGTGCCCTACATTCCTTTCATGCCGCCACCCATCCTGCCATGTCCCATCATTCCTCCGCCCATCATGCCCTGCATCATCTGCATATGGTCCTGCATCATTTTTGCGTGCTCTTTCATAAGTTGTTCGCGCTCCTGCGGATTTTTCGCCACCATGATCTTATGCATTTGGTCGTGCATCTTTAGCATGGCTTCCTGCATTTTGCGCATTTGCATCTGCTTTTCTAGATCTGTCATGGCCGTGGCCGATTGCTTGGTCTTGTCGCCATGGTGAGCGCCATCGGCTAAGGCAATAGAGGTGGATAAAGGAAGGGTGATTAGTATTGCGGTAAGGAGTAGTTCTTTCATTTAAATCTCCAGAAAGTTGGTTACGGTATTAGGTGTATGCCAAACGAAGTCAATAAATAAATCTCGCCCACGGACTCAGTTAATAATCGGATACGCGTTGCTACATCCATTAACCACGTGAGGCGTCTTAACTACTAAGCTTGAACGTGTGTTCACTTCTCTAATTCGCGCAATTTAGTTTTCATCAGCGCGATTTCTGCTTGCTGACCCGAAACAATTTCTCGACACAATCCCTTGATTTTAATGTCCTGGATGGGCGCCTTTTCGCACATGAGTATTGCGCCTGCGTGATGGGGAATCATTGATTTTAAAAACTGCTTGTCAGTGATCGCCGTTTGTTGCCTGATCAATAGCCAAAATACGATCAGCGCGATGACACCTGCGGCCATAATCAATAGATTCATTTTCTTGTTCTCATACATTCCGCCCATTAATGCGAGTTCTAAGATCACCATGGGCGCGGTCATGAGCCCTGCCATATAAAATTGGTTGAAATTAGGAT
>JANOVD010000057.1:0-4194 GCA_031417255.1 Chitinophagaceae bacterium | reverse complement strand
TTTGTATTCAGCGATCTGATCAGGAATGTTGTTCCTTTTATCACCTATGGTAAAATAAGGGGTTCAATAGGGGAGTTATTAAATACATTAGCACCCGGTCAGTTAAACGCATTATATACTATTGGTACCCAACAGTGGAATGGCAATATTCTTACTACTGTACCTAATAACCTGGTTGACCCTGCATTACAGGGCGCTGTAAATACAGAAAAAGAAATTGGACTGGAAATGCGTTTCTGGAAAAACAGGTTTGGTTTCAATGTTACTTATTGGGACAGGACCAACAAAAATTTCCCGGTTAACGTAGCAGTAACTGGGACAACAGGTTATACAGCAGTTTCAAGAAATGCAGGCGAACTTGCCAAGAAAGGTTGGGATGTTACCGCTTTTCTTAAGCCGGTACAGTCTAAAAACTTCGATTGGGATATTACTGCTGCATGGGGTTATTTAACCAAGAACGAAGTTGTTTCTATCTTCCCCGGTATCACAAGGTTGGTATTAGCGTCCGGTGCATTCTCTGGTTCATTTGCTGCCTATTCTGTTAACCAGGTTGGTAGCCAGTGGGGCGAAATGTATGGTGGGGGCATTAAAAAAATTAATGGCCAGCCGATTCTGGAAGCTGATGGCAGATTTGTACGTGAAGCTGATGTTAATTTTGGTAGTGTTTTACCACAATATACAGGTGGTGTTCAAAACACATTTAATGTGTTTAAAAACTTTACCATTAATGTAAATGTTGACTATTCTTACGGTGGTAAATTCTTCTCTTTATCAGATTTCTGGGGAACTTTTTCAGGTTTAACTGCACGTACAGCAGGGCTTAACGATAAAGGTATTCCAGTACGTGACCCGGTTGCTGATGGCGGCGGTGTACACGTTTTTGGTGTTGATGCTACAGGTAAACCGGTTAATATGTATGTAGACGCTCAAGCTTACCACCACCAGTTTCAGGGAAAAAATATTGCAGAGAACAGCATCTACGATTTAACCTTTGTTAAATTAAGAGAGTTAAGTCTGGGCTATAAAGTTCCTGTTGAGAAATTGGGAATAGGAAGATATGTGAAGACCGCAATCTTTTCTGTAGTTTCACGTAACCCATGGTTAATTTATACCAAAACCAAAGGATTCGATCCTTCTGAAATCAGTAATGTTTATGGTGAAGATGGCCAGTTACCCGGAACAAGATCAGTTGGTGTTAACTTAAAATTAGGATTCTAAGCATCACCTTAACAACGGTAAGGACGCTGTACACTTAATTTTGCGTTTATTTACTAATAAAAAAACTTATAAAATGAAAAATATATTAATAAAAAAATTTGCTGCTGCTGCCCTTATCACTTCGGTGATAATGGGCACGGGTTGCGCTAAGATTAGCGAATTTGGAGATACCAATATTAACCCCAATGGTATTTCAACCCCGCCAACTTCTGCTTTGTTAACCAACGCCACCTCGCAATTAGGAGGTTTTGCAAGCAGTTTAAGAAAAGCACTTTATGCACAGTATGTTGCAGAAAATCAATACACCGAGAATTCTTTATATCAACTACCGCTGCTGGAAATGGCTGGTACATATTCGGGCCCGTTAAATGATCTGCAGGTTATTATCGATCTTAACTCCAATCCTGGAACTGCCGGGGCAGCATCTGCCAGTGGGTCAAATGCAAACCAGATAGCTATTGCAAGAATTATGAAAGCATATATCTTTTGGACAATAACCGATTCCTGGGGCAATGTTCCTTACAGCGAAGCATTAAAAGGAGCCGGTAATTTAACACCTAAGTTCGATAGCCAGGACGCTATCTATTTGGGTATGATCAAGGAATTAAAAGAAGCTGCTGCACAATTTGATGGTGGTGCAACTGTTAAAGGCGATCTTATGTATGCAGGTAACAATGCAAGCTGGCAAAGGCTGGCAAACAGTATGCGTATGTTAATGGCCATGCGTTTATCTCAAAGATATCCTGCACCAGGCGGGCTCGCTGCTTTAGCATTTGCTGATGCTGCAGGCGCAGCCGGTGGATATATGACCAGTAATGCTCATAATTTTACCCTGAAATTTCCGGGTGGTGCATTTTCAAACCCATGGTTTGGCGTATATCTTGCCAGGGATGACTATGCATCAAGTAAAACCATGGGCGATGTGCTGAATGGCCTGGGCGATACCCGTTTATCAGTATTTGGTACAAACGCCGTTATGTTCCCTTATGGTTTAACCAGGGATCTGGCTATTGCCTATGGCAATAGTGTTGGTAACGGCCAGTCAAGAGTATTGGCTGTTAGTAAAAGATTGGATAATTCACCAGTTGTTATTATACCTTCATCTATTGTATTATTAGCAAGTGCCGAAGCAAAGGAAAGATTATGGATTGGTGGAGGTACTGCCGGTGCAGAAGCCGATTACAATGCTGCAATTGCTAATTCATTTGATGAATGGGGCCTTGCTGTACCAGGTACATACATGGCAGGAGGAGCTAATTATGCTGCAGGTGCAGGTGTACCTACCAGTATTGGCGCAGGTACTGCACCTTACGATAATTTTAATGCAGCCAGTGCAAATATACAGGATGCAGCTACTACTACTAAACTTCAACGTATAGCTTTACAGCGCTGGATCGCTGCTTTCCCTAACGGAAACGAAGGTTGGGCCGAGCAGAGAAGAACCGGTGTACCCAATTTAAAAACAACCAGGTTTAAAACCGGTCCGTTTGTAACCCGTTATGTTTATGGCAACAATGATTATGGCCTTAATAATGCCAACACAGTAGCCGCAGCCGCAGCCATGGGCGGAGATTTACAGGACGTAAAAGTTTGGTGGGATTTTTAATAAGAAATTTTAAACCATTCCGTAATTTTTTACGGAATGGCTTATTCAATACATTTTGTAAACAACACAAAATCACTTAATATGAAATATTTAAAACTTACAAAAAACCTTGCTGCAATAGCAGTGGTTTCTTTGATATTTATGGCTTGTAAAAAGACCATAGTATCTACTCCCCTGGGCGATGCAGGCCAAACCCTGGTAAAAATACTCAATGGCAGTACGCCTGCAGGCGTGGCTAAAAAGCCGGTTGACTTTGTTAATACGCCAACAAAATTGTTGCTTGTTGAGTTACGCAGGGATATACCCAACGAAACTGAACTTAACAAAACCATGATTGTAACCGTAAAAGACGATACTGCCGCTGTTAAAGTTGCAAACCCTGCTTATTTACATTTACCAACGGCCTGGTTTACTGTGCAAACCGATGGTGTTAAAACAGGCGGACAGGGCGGTACCTGGACATTTACCTTTAAACCGGGAGAATATGCCAAAGAAATTTATATAACCATTCCAAATGCAACTTTGTTGTCTCCAAGTTCTTTATATGGACTTGGGTTTACTATTTTGACTGCAGACCAGGGAGGTAAAATTTCAACACAAAAGTCTATTGTGATAGAAATTGGTGCTAAAAATAATTATGATGGTATTTATGCTGTTACCGGGCCAATGGTAGAATTAACCGGTCAGCCATGGGCACAGTGGAATAACCCGGCTGTTTCGGGTTTCCCTGCGGCAAATGGTGGTGCATGGGAAGCTCATTTGGTAACATCAGGTGCCAGTACAGTTTTTGTGGTTGATAATACTATTTGGGGTACTGCTGCTCACCCAATGTTAAATGGAGGTGCTAACTCGGGTTTTGGAAGCTTTAGTTTAGTAGTAAATATTAATCCTGCAACAGGTTCTGTTACAACTGTTCATAATTATTATGGAGATCCATCTTATGGTGGGCCTACTGCACTTGGTAACCCTCAGCTTGGCTCAGGCGCACCTAACTATAGTGGAGCAAATACAAGGAGAGCATTATTGGACCCAAGTGGTGTAAATGCAGTACAGGGCAATAAAAATATTATCATTAAATATTTTATGCTTCAGCCATCTGTTGTTCCGGCTCCTCCAAGTATTCGTATAACTTTCGACGAGTTGTGGAAGTATATCGGACCAAGATAATAATACTTTAAAAATAGTTTTTGCAAAGAGCCCCAATTTGGGGCTCTTTGTTTTTATCTATGTAGTCGTCCCTCAAAAAGGCCTATAATCCACTTCCAGTAATAGTTTATGCACAATTATGGATAAATAAATCTTCTGGAAAAGTAGAAAAAGGTTTAAAAATCTTGCAGATTTGTATCATGTTAGCAAAACAAAAAAACATT
>JANOVD010000056.1:0-8751 GCA_031417255.1 Chitinophagaceae bacterium | reverse complement strand
GCTTTTACCAGGTAGGCCGGGCCCAGGGTATGACTGTGTTCATTCAGCATCACCTTTCCCCGTGGGCTGTTTATTTCTTTGCCTTTCAGCATTTCGATGGCAGCTTCGGTATTGGCTGCGTCTTTACGTAGTTGTAAGTATTGCATCAGCAGCAGTCCGTTCTCCCATCCCTGCATGGAAAAGAGGTTGGCTTCATTTCTGTTTTCGGTTTTAAAATATTGCAGAAAAGCATGGTTGGTTTCATTATCCAACTCCCGTAACCAGTTGCTGTAGCCGCACATATCGGGTATGGAGGGTTTAAATTCAGCAAAATCGCCGGGGGTACTGTCAAACATCATTGGCGAGGCATACAACTGCAGGTTGCTTTCTTTTTGTACCTCCATCATATCTGCATAAAATAAACGGGCCATATCGCCACTGAATGCTGCCAGCATTTTCCTTATATCCGGATTGTCTTTTATAAATGCCGTTAATGTACCGGTATTAAATTCTTCCTTTTTATAATGGCTTACAAAATTGTGTTTGATTGCCCCACCCGAAAGCGCAAATGCGTTGTTGAAAGCATGTGCATGCTTGTATCCACCATCGAAAAAAGAAGTGGCCAAAATGGCACCATGTCCACCCGGTTGCCGGGCAGCATATTTGCCCGTAAGAAAACAACATAAGCAGTCGTTGAGCGAATGAAAAACAGTATTGGTTACCGGCGTGGTGAAAGCTTCGGGATAATTGGCACCCCCATTGGTGATGATGAGCAGTTTACCCGCTGCTGCAAATAAAGGCGATAATTTTGCTGCATGGTAATCGCCGATAAAAGCAACTACCACATCGGCATTATTGAGTACTAACATTTTTTCAGCAGCGGCATATATCTCATCATCTTTAAGCCCGTAGCTTACCAGGTTTACCTCGTAATCAACTTCACTGAACTTATGAAACTGTAAGCATGATTTAATACCCTGCAGAAAGTCCATACCAATGGAAGGGTAAAGTGTTGATCCGGGTAACAAAATTCCAATAGTTTGCATACCTGTTTTAGTAAATTGAATGATTTATAAAATTGTAAAAGGGGTGGTGAAGATAAGTATTTGTAATTATTTCCTATAAACCAAAGCCTGTCGAAATTTTGTTGTAAAACAGTTGCGACAGGCTGGGTTTAAAGTTCTTTATTACGATTAATTCCTTGAAGGAAAAATTCCAAACATGCAAATGATATAATTCATACCCATAACAGGTTGTATGTTACTAACCGGCTGGGGTGAAGCCGAACCTGCAGTTGCGGCTGTAAGTGCAAGTTGCATGTTAGCCAAACCACTGGCGTTATTTACGGTTGAATACATATTGGTACCGGTAAGGCCAGCAGGATAACTGTTTGCAGGGGTATCGGCATTACCCGTGGCAGCATTACCCGGCATGGTAACGGAGCCGCTGAACGGATGGGTATGTGCCGGAAAATTGGCATTGGCAATGGTATAGGTCTCCGTGCCGCCCATTTGCCCTAACTGGTAATTAGAAAGCCCGGGGCCAGTGACCACTCCTACAGGTACCCTGCCCCTGAAATCGGGTAAGGCAAAAGTGGTTTGGCCATTGCCGCCATAGGTGGTACCCAATATTGAAAACAAGGCAGTATTTTGTGCAATGGGTAAAATCTGGTTTTGGCAAAATGCCCAGGTACGGGGGTTAAAAGTACCTGCAAACATTCTTATTTCTCCAATTGTTCCTTCCATGATGATATAATTTAAGTAAGGTTAATAATTTTAGTTTCTTGACGGGAATATACCTTCCACACAAATGATAAAATTCATTCCAATATAGGGTTGTACCGTATTGATGGGCGTGTTTCCGCTTGGTGTTTGGGCTGCAACGGTTACACCCGACAGTGATGCCGGTGCCATGGCACTGTTATCGGTTGCTGTTGAATAAATCGCATCGCCATTGCCCGCCGGAAAATTATTGACTGCAACAGGTGTTGTGCCTTCGCCACTGGCTACTGGAAGTGCTGCGTTACCGGTTACTGCATGGCTATGGCCACCTACGTTGAGTGCAGTCAGTGTAACATTCTCTGTGCCGCTCATCTGCCCCAGTTGATAACTGGAAAGGCCGGCACCCTGGCCGTTGTGGATTGCAACCCTGCTACGCAGGTCGGGTAAGTTAAAAGTGGTTTGCCCGTTGCCGCCATAGGTAGTGCCCAGCAATGCAAACAATGCCGTGTTTTGGGCAATTGACTGTGTTTGCCCCTGGCAAAATGCCCAGCTCCTGGGGGCAAAATTGCCGGCAAACATTCTTATTTCTGAGATATATCCTTCCATGATCGTATAAGTTTAAATATTATGATTAAATGTTTTGATTAGTTCCTGGATGGGAATATTCCCTGCAGGCAAATAATATAACTGATACCGGTGTATGGCATAATATTGCTGATTGGTGTACCTCCGGAAGAGCCAAGTGCAACAGAAACCGTTGCCGGTTTCATTGTACCGCCACCACCCGCATTTTTATACTTGGTGCTTCCATCATTGGCAAAATAATTGCCACCCGGTGCCGGTGCATTGGCAGGTACCGTGGTAGTAAGCATTTTAGCTGCACCTGCAATAGCATGGGTGTGTGATGGCAGGTTGGTTGCTGCTAAAGTATTGCTTTCGGTACCGGACAGTTGCCCGAGCTGGTAAGCACTAAGGCCAGGGCCGTTACCGGTGCCAACGGCTACCCTGCTTTGCATATTGGGCAGGGCAAATGTTGTTTGGCCGTTACCACCATAGGTTGTGCCCAGAATTGAAAAAAGGGCTGTGTTTTGTGCAATGGGCAACAACTGCCCGTTGCAGTATGCCCAAAACCGGGGATTAAAGGTTGCTGCGAACATGCGTATTTCGCCAATTGTTCCTTCCATAATATGTGAGGTTTAGTGTTAAGGTTAATTAGTAAAGGATAAATGTAAAATATTTATTTTGTATAGTCAAGCTTTTTTAAAAAGAATAATCTTTTGTTTATACAAATTTAATCCAGTGTCCATTTTAACATAGATGGGTAGGGTTTTACATTTAATTCAGCAGCATTTTTTTCATCAGCCGTCATACCCTTCCATTGCAGCATGGGCAGGCCAAAATAATTTTTATTGTTAAAATTATCGGCAATATAACTGCCGCCGCCCTGGTAGCCTTCATCATGAAAAACAATATAGGGGTCTAAACCCAAATGCACGCAAGCTGCATAAGACCAGGCAATGGCCATCATCTCCTCGGCTTCACGCTGCTCTCTTTTTTCAATGGCAGATGCAGTAAGGACAGGCCTTTCGGCAGCAGGGACTACGGCAATATGGCCGGCTTCGTGTAAAATATCGCCTGGATATTTGAGTGCTTCCCTATCAATGATAATAGCACCATTCCGAATGGAAAGGCCGGGCAGAAAGCAGGGTTCTTCCAGTTTTTCAAATTTTGTTTCAATACCAATTTCGTTTAAAAAGGAAGTACATATACCGGGATATTCATACAGAGATACCTTACGGGGTTGGATAGGTTCAGTTTTGTTTTCCGGCATATTTTTTTATTGTAAATTTTTATTTGTGAAGATAAAATACAATCTGCTTAAAATAAATTCTTTTTTAAATTTTGCCCTCCATCTTTGTTTCCTTTGTGCATTTACTTTGTGAGCATCGTGGTAAAAAGATATAATAACCATTTTCCAACTATACCGATAAATTGATGTTTCAACATATAATAATCAAAATTGTTTTATTGATTATCATTGTTTTATTTGCATATTAATTACATAAATACTATTTTGTAGTCTTAATTATAAACCAGAACCAACCTTATCAGTATGAATACGAGAAGAAAATTTTTATTTAGCGGCAGTATGGCCACTGCAGCTTTACTTACAGCTAAACCTTTTACTACCTTTGCCAACAGCATCAGCCCGGTAACCGGTTTCAGGATAAACAATAACAGCCTGGTTTTGGCGCATACCGGCAATGCAATGGGTTCTGCAGAAAATAAAACCCTGCAGCATATTGCCAAACTTAAAAACTGCAATGCAAATCTCATCATGTTACATGCAGGCGAAACTGCCCCTGCCCTGCAACCGGTTTATGATGCTTCACTGCATAGCGGTGCAAGTTATTCGGTTTCTGCAAATGATTACAGGATCATATATAAAGGCGATATTAAAACAGGCGTTATTACTGCAAACAGTAAATCTTCTACAGCCGAGAGCATCAATGCGCTTGCAGGATTTCTTAAAAAAGAAAAGAACTGCCAGCTCGTGATTTGCCTGTCACAGCTCGGATATAAATCAAAAACCGGTCTGAATGATTTGTCTCTTGCGGCCGCTACAACACACCTTGATGTTATTATAGGCGGACATGCAGATAATTTCTGCACCCGCCCGGTTATTGCACAGAACAAAAACAAAGAAGAAGTTATCATTAACCATGCAGCAACTAACGGCCTGGCCTTACGCAAAATTGAAATAGGTTTTGACAACCGTGGTAAAAGAAACCAGGTTGCTTTTACCAAAGCCTGTTAATAATTATAACTTCGGCTGTTACAATTAAGCTACACAATTAATGCAGATCATTAAGTACCTGAAATTACCCTTTTTTTTTGATGCCGGGTTGTTGCAGCAGGAAGTGGATGCTTTATCTACCCCGCAGTGGCTTCCCCATTACCAGGTTAAACATTATGAAGGCGAATGGACTGCCATTCCTTTACGCAGTATTGGTGGCAAGGCCGATGATATCATTATCTCACCAACCGATAACCGGGATTACCGTGATACCGTTTTTTTAGACAAAAGTCCTAACCTAAAAAAAGTATTACAAACCTTTGAATGCACGCTGCAGGCAGTGCGGCTGCTTAAACTCAATGCAGGAAGCAGCATCAAAGAACACCGCGATGCTGAACTGAATTTTGAAAGAGGCGAAATACGTTTGCATATTCCGGTACTTACTCATCCCGATGTGGAATTTTTTCTTGACAAAGAAAGACTAACACTGCAGGAAGGCGAATGCTGGTATATGAATTTTAACCTGCTGCATGCAATCAATAATAACAGCAACATTAACCGGGTGCACCTGGTTATTGATGCCGTGGTAAATGACTGGGTTACAACAATATTCAACAGCCCGGATATTGTTGTAAAAAAAGAAACAGAAGACCTGTCGAAAACTTTTGATGTGGCAACAAAAAAACAAATGATTGTACATTTCAGGGAAATGAACACTGCTGTAAGCAATAAAATGGCTGATGAACTTGAAGCGGAGATGCTTCCCGAAGTGATCGGGACAGGTCGTTCCTCAGCATGACAGAACAAACTTTACAATCCTTTAGTACCTTAGCGCATGTTTAATAAATTAAAATTGATCAAGGCCGTTGTTTACCGGTTTTACAGTTCCATTATCACTTTCATTATAGCTTACCTGTTAACCAAGAACCTGGTAGCATCCATATCCATCGGTATTATTGATTCGCTTGTGAAAATTTTTTCCTACTATGCGTTTGACGAAATATGGGCAAAGCTTACCGGATTTAAAACCAACCCCACTGTTATTTTTTTAACCGGTTTGAGCGGCTCGGGCAAAACCACCATTGCCAAGGCGCTGGTTGAAAAATACAAGAAGCAGGGTGTAGTACCTGTATTACTGGATGGCGATGAGATCAGGAAAGTAATTCATCAAACGGGTTTTGATGAAGAGTCGAGAAAGAAGCATAATTTAAATGTGGGTTACATGGCCTCCCTGCTGGAAAGCCAGGGAAACGTGGTGATTGTATCGTTGATATCACCCTATATAGACATACGCAACGAAATAAGAACCATGTGTAAAAAATTTGTTGAAGTATATGTAAGTACCGATATAAAAGTATGTATTGAAAGAGACCCAAAGGGATTGTATGCCAAAGCCATTGCCGGCGAAATAAAAGAATTCACCGGAATATCGGCCCCTTATTATGCACCGGAAAACCCTGAAGTTTTAATTGATACCGGAGTGCTGAGCATTGCAACATGTACTGATAAAATATTTAAAGCAGCCAACAAATGAGATACAATTTATTTATAGGAAGGTATCAAAGTCCGCACAAGGGGCATATGCATATTTTTGATACTTTTTTAAAAGAAGATAAACCAGTATTAATTGCCATCAGGGATATTGAGCCCGATGCTGCCAATCCACTAACTGCCGCCGAAGTAAAAACGCTTTGGGAAAAAGTATATGCTGCTAACCCGCTGGTGGAAGTAATTATCATACCCGATATTGAATCGGTGAATTATGGAAGAGGTGTTGGTTATGCCATAAATGAGATTGATGTTCCGGAAACCGTTGCAGCCATATCGGCCACCGAAATCAGGCGGCAGGTGATTGCCGGTGAACATGGATGGAAGGAATTTGTGGATGCAAATATTCATGAAATGCTGACCGCATATTTACAATCAAAATAATTAATTAAAAATGCTGCATGAATAGCCCCTCCCCTGTTGCCGGCTGGATTCCCATAAAATTATACCCGGATGATGAAAGCCTGCTTTGCCGCTGGCTTTATGTTGGTGATAAGGATTTTACTGAACCGTTTTTTGATGAAACCATTTCGGCCTGCCGTACTTTACCCCAAAACGGGCATTTAAAAAGAAGCATGAGCAGTACGGATGTGCTGGTTGACTGGGCAAAAGAGATGGATGTTATTGAACCAACTGCTTTTATATTTCATATCTCCCGTTGTGGCTCTACAATAATTTCTCAAATGCTGGGTATACAGCCTTCCAATATTGTTTTATCGGAAGTGCCTTTTTTTGATGACTTATTAAGGTATGGAAAGATGCTTAATTATATGCCCGGAATATTGCCACAACTAAAAGCTGCAATTGCATTTTATGGTGCAAAGCGCAATGAAAATCATCAACAGCTTTTTATTAAAACAGACAGCTGGCATATTCATTTTTATAAAGAACTGCGTGCATTATATCCCACTGTTCCGTTTTTTTTAATGTACAGAAAGCCAGATGAAGTGATACGCTCACAGCAAAAGAAAAGAGGTATGCAGGCTATTCCTAATTTACTGGAAGCAGCTATTTTTGGTTTTGATAAAGATAAGATATCAACCATGGCCCTTGATGAATATATGGGCATGGTGATAGAAAGTTATTTAACCGCTTTTCTTAACATTTTACAAAATGACAAGGCAGCTTATGCTGTTAATTATCATGATGGTGCTATGAAAATTGTGAAAACAATTGCAACTGTTACGGGCTTACAAATTTCAGCAAAAGAAAAAATGCTGATGCAAAAAAGAGCGGGCTTTCATGCAAAATTTCCTGACCAGGTTTTTACAGAAAAACAACCCGATGAAGTTGTACCCGGTTATTTAAAAAGATCATTTGAACTGTACGATAAAATTGAACGTATCCGGTTATCGGCTGAGTAGTTTTACATACCCCTTAAAAACTACAAATCCGCCCACATCCTGAACAGGTTACTATGCGTTTGCAATAAAAGATTTGTTGCCGGTGCATTGGGCGCCTGCTGAAATAATGCACTATGCACCTGGTTAAGATGAAATAATATTTGCCGCTGCGCCGGGTCCTTTACATTGCTTTGTACCCAGGTAACCGCCGCTACCCTTTCGCCGCTTTTTATTTAATTTACACAATGCAGGTACTGGCAGGGATACAGCACGGCATCGCCTTTTGCCGGTTTAAAATTCATGCTGCCGGTATCTGATTGTATCATTAATTCACCACCTTCATAAGTTGCGGGGTCGCTTAAAAAAATGGTCATGGCCAGGTCGGTACGTATGGGCGGGTTTCCCATGATGGGACTATCAACATGCCAGCCATAATATTTTCCGGGGGTATATTTGCTGATTAAAAAAGGCTGTATGTTTTTAGGCAGTGCAGCAATATTAAACAGCGGGCTTTGGCCCAATGCTGCACTGATTATTTTTTGAATTCCGGCCAGGTTTTCATTATCGGCTTCTATCTGTAAATTATTTTTTACATCTTTTGCTGCCAGGCTTGCCGTTAATTTTCCATCAACAAAATTTGCTTTTGTAATCAGGGCATCTATAGCTATTAATTCAGTTGAAGCAAGCAGTTCAGGAATATGTACCAGTTGTTGACTCATAAAGCAGTTATTTTTTTAAAGATAAAAAAATAACTCTTCAAAACGCTATATGGTTTCCCTCCCTCAAAAAACCTGCGCTGCAAACCTGATAGATTTTTAACTGGGTTTCCTGTCATATTCTTATTTTTAACCCATGAAATTTCAATTCTGGACTGTTGGTAAAAATCATGAGCCTTATGTAAAAGCAGGTGTAGAATCATTTACGAAAAGGATAAGCAATTATTATCCGGTTGGATGGAACATACTGCCCATGCCCAAAAATGCCGGTACGCTTAGCGAAATGGACCTGAAGAAAAAAGAAGGTGAGATGATTACCGGATTTTTACAGAAAGATGATTACCTTATTTTACTTGATGAAAATGGTAAGATGCTGACAAGCGAAGGGCTGGCTAACTTTATTCAGCTTAGGGCCAATGAAAGTATAAAAAATATGGTGTTTTTAATTGGCGGCGCTTATGGTGTTAGTGAAGCTGTAAAGCAACGGGCAAATTATCAATGGAGTTTATCCCAACTTGTTTTTCCGCACCAACTGGTAAGGTTGATTTTGGCTGAACAGGTTTACAGGGCCTGCAGCATTAACCGCAACGAAAAATATCACCACAGTTAAACTGCTTTGCAGTTTTTGTTGGCCACAGATTAACACG
>JANOVD010000055.1:0-2361 GCA_031417255.1 Chitinophagaceae bacterium | reverse complement strand
GCCCGATGAAAATAAAAAGAAATTGGTTGAAATAATTACCCGGCATAATATTCCTTTAATTGAAGATGATATTTATGGCGAATTGTATTTTGGAAAAACAAGGCCAAAAAATTGCAAGTACTACGATACAAAAGGTTTGGTAATGTATTGCTCATCGCTTTCCAAATCACTTACACCGGGTTACCGCATTGGTTGGGTTATACCGGGTAAATTTTTTGAACCCATTAAACAATTAAAACGAATACAGAATATCAGCAGCCCTACCTTAACACAGGCAGCCATGGCGCATTATCTTAAGCATGGCCGGTACGAATTTCATTTAAAGAACCTCCGAAAAGCCTTACACACACAGAGTTTGAGGTATGTGCAGGCCATTATCAAATATTTTCCGGCCGATACAAAAGTATCCAGGCCGCATGGCGGATTTATATTGTGGCTGGAGCTGAATAAAAAAGTAAATGCATTTAAACTGCGTACCGAAGCCATGAAGCATCATATATCCATTGTGCCGGGAAAAATATTTTCATCGGGTAACAATTATGCCAACTGCATCCGCATCAGTTTTGGTAAACCCTGGAACGATGATACAGATTATGGGTTGATGATGCTGGGAAAACTAATCAAAAAAATGATATGAAAGCCTGTTTAATCCCACCATAAGTATTCGAAAGATTTTATCGTTGCTGATAATTTTGGTAAAAGCCTGAAAGGCTGATATTATTATAGAAAATTCAGGAACTGAGAAATCAAAATCCCGCCCTTCGACAGGCTCAGGATGAGGGATGATATAAAAATATATGTTACTCCTTCGGGCAATGTCATTAAGTTAAGCCTCAGAGAGGCGATATTTTGGTAGAGATAAAGTTATTAAAGTCTATCAAAGCCACATCGTGGCGACATTTTATCGAAGTCACCTATAAAGAAATATCGCCCCGATGGGGCTTTGGCTCACAATTTATTTTGTTTACTACCAAAATTTCGCCACGATGTGGCTTTTTATAATATCAAAATCCTTAATTTAATGACATTTCTGCCGCTGTGGGTATTCCCTGTTTCAAATATAAAGCAATCTACTATTCTAACGCCCCCGCCTTGGTCTCCTACAAGCGGGCACCAGTAGCCCGCTGCTAATTTACCAGGAGCAAACTATTTACTTTCGAGCACTACATCAGGTTGATGAAAACTTTCCTCCGCTGTGGGTGTTCCGCTTCGTTCTTCGCCGCCGCCTGTGTCTCCGGCCAGCGGCGCAACGCACCAGCAAGGGTTAGCACAAAATAAAAATATTTAATCCATCAGTTAACCGCTGATGGTTTTTTGTTTTTCGCCTCTGTGTGTTTCAAACTCACCCGCAAGCCAGCACTTACCCTCGTGAGCGCCGCCGCCTTGTCTCCGACAAGCGGCATTATAATAGTACAACTGCACTAATTTACATAAATTAGTGTAATGAAAATTACTTATCCTGAACATTGGCCACAGTTTTATACAGCTACCATTTATAAGTGGCATCACCTGCTTGCAGATGATAAACATAAAGATATTATTATTGACAGCCTGAAATTCTTAGTAAAGGAAAAACGAATTGAGTTAAATGCATTTGTTATCATGAGTAATCACATACATTTGATTTGGCAACCTTTGTTTGGTTTTACCCCTTCAGATATTCAGGCTTCTTTTATGAAATATACAGCCCAACAGTTAAAGCGTTCACTAACTAAAAATAGTAAAGAAACCCTTGCATCTTTTAAAGTAAATAAATACGACCGGGAGTATCAATTCTGGAAAAGAGAGCCATTGAGTATTGAGTTAATTTCGCCTGCGGTGTTTGAACAAAAAATAGATTACATTCACTATAACCCGGTAATTGCAGGTTTATGCATTAATCCTGAAGACTATTATTATTCATCTGCAAGGTTTTATTATGATGGAATAGATAACTTTGGAATGATTACACATTATTCAGGAAATTAGCAGTGGGCTACTGGTTCCCGCTTGTCGGAGACAAGGCGGGGGCGTTAGGATAGCAGGATGGATAAATTTTAAAACTGCGGGAACACCCACGCCGGAAAAAAGTTGTTGAAATATCTACTGACCCTGTTACCGGTGTTGACCTGGACGACCTGCAAAAAGCAATCAAAAAATTTGATGTTAAAGCCTGTGTATTTATACCCAACTTTAATAACCCGTTGGGAAGTTGTATGCCCGATGAAAATAAAAAGAAACTGGTTGAAATAATTACCCGGCATAATATTCCTTTAATTGAAGATGATATTTATGGCGAATTGTATTTTGGAAAAACAAGGCCAAAAAATTGCAAGTACTACGATACAAAAGGTTTGGTGATGTATTGCTCTTCACTTTCCA
>JANOVD010000054.1:0-1665 GCA_031417255.1 Chitinophagaceae bacterium | reverse complement strand
CTTAAAAGGCTTTAACTGGTTTACCATTAACGACCTGGAAAAACTGCCCCGTGCACCTTATATGCTGCACATCGCAACTGATGATTAATTAATCGTGTAGAAATTGATTAAGCAGTAAAATTATAAGCCCGATAATGCAGGCACTTAGCTTTTACAACATTTTAAAGCAGGGACACAACCCACTTTAATTAATATTTTTTTCTTACCGCTGATTCACAAAAAACCTTGCCTCGTGTGAGGTTTTTTTATGCTTCCTAATTTAAGTGTTCAAGTAATTCTTCAGTAGGTTTATCAACAGAAAAAATAGTTTTTAACTTATTTATAATGCCTTCCACCAAAGCATCCGGGCAACTGGCACCGCTGGTCATTAAGATTTTTACGGTATTTTTCTGCGGCAGAAAACCAGTAGTAAATTTTTCTGATTTCTTGTGAAAATCATAATGCATTATGGCATTTCCACTTATTATTTTTTCTTCGCTATTGATAAAATAAGTAGGCAGTTTTTTTTCGCATAATTCAACCAGGTGCGTAGTATTACTGCTGTTGTAACCGCCTACAACTATTGCCAGTTGGGCTTCTTGCTCAAGCAATCCATAAACAGCCGATTGGTTATCAGTGGTGGCGTAACATAAGGTATCCCTGGTATCGGCAAAACGTTCTTCAATTGTATTTTCATCCAGGTTATATTTCACCTGCATCACCTGTTTTAAAAAATCTGAAATATCCTGTGTATCGCTTGCCAGCATGGTGGTTTGATTAACAACACCAATCCGTTCCAGGTCTTTTGCAGCATTAAAACCCAAAGAGAATTTACCTATGAATTCAGCATTAAACTCATCTGCTTTTTTTTCACCGGTTATATATTTACTCAATGCAATAGCATCATTCATGTCGTTAACAATTACTGTTGGGGTATGGGCCGATGCATGTGAAAAGGTTGCTCTTGTTTCCTCATGCGTAGGTTTACCATGTACCACAACCGTGTATTTATTTTTTGCAATCTGTTCACTCCGGTTCCACACTTTTTCTACAAAGGGGCAGGTGGTATTATATTGCTGTGTTTCAATTCCAATTTCTGTAAGTATTTTTTCAATGGCCAGTGTTGTGCCAAAAGCCGGAATGATGACAATATCATCTTTGGTTAATGATTCAAATGGTATAACCTGTTTGCCATGTGTATCCTGCAAAAACTGAACACCCTTTTCCAGCAGGTCAGCATTTACCTGCGGATTATGAATCATTTCACTTAAAAGGTATATCCGTTTTCCGGGATTTTCGGCAATGGTTCTGAATGCGATTTCAATAGCATTTTCAACGCCATAACAAAATCCAAAATGCCGGGCCAGGTAAATCTGCACCGGGCCAAAATCAAGCAGGGCAGGGCTAAAATCCCTGCCTGACGGCGAGGCAGGCCGTTTCATCTTATCTAACTGCCTGCGTTTGTTTTTTATAGCAGTTATTAAAGGGCTGCGGTATATAATTGGAACATCAAATTGCTTCATGATTATTTATAACTGTTGCAAAGGTACAATGTTGAGGCCGAAAATTTTGATATGTACATTTGCAAAACCTCTGCTTACATTTGAATACTTAACTGGGATAATATATGAATACTGACATTTATAAAAGAGCAGGTTGGATTGCAACAACCAATATTTATGAAGT
>JANOVD010000053.1:0-9519 GCA_031417255.1 Chitinophagaceae bacterium | reverse complement strand
AAAAAGCTTTTTCTGTTCAATATCATCCCGAAGCCACGCCCGGGCCACACGATAGCAGGTATTTGTTTGATGAGTTTATCGCACTCATAGAAACCCCCTCCGCCCCCTGAAGGGGGAACTTTGGAGTTCAATAGTCAAAACTCTTTCCTATTTTGCAGGGTATTATTAATTAAAAGATTTAAAAGCTCCGCCGCGGCGGATTTGGGGTATGAAAATCGCAATCATCAACGGGCCTAACTTAAACCTGCTTGGTAAACGGGAAGTGGATATTTACGGTGGAATATCATTTGATGTTTACTTAAAGCAACTGCAGGATAAATATGCCAATATCGAAATTTCCTATTTTCAAAGCAATGTAGAAGGTGAGTTGATCAACGAAATTCAACGGGTGGGCTTTAGTTACGATGGAATAATTTTAAATCCCGGAGGCTATACACATACATCAGTAGCTATTGGCGATGCTGTTGCTGCCATTACAACTCCCGTTATAGAAGTACATATCTCCAATATTTTTGCCAGGGAAGATTTCAGGAAACTGTCTCATGTTTCCGGCAAAGCCAAAGGCGTTATCAGTGGTTTGGGGTTGAAGGGATATGAACTGGCTATTGAATATTTTTTATAATTACATGGTTCTGATGTAATAGAATAATGCAAATGCTAAAACAAAAAGTACAACTGAGTAAAGTATAATTGCCGTAGTATTCGACTTTCCGGTTTTCCTGTTGAACCGGTAATTACAACTTTCACATTTGGTATGGTGAAATAATTTTGGCCCCAAAACTCCACCCCACCAGGTAAATTTTACAGGAGTTATTATTTTATTGCCGCATTTGGGGCAACCCGTTTCATTTGTAAATTCGTTTAGCTTATCCTGCATAAAAATATTTTATGAATAAATGTACAAACTAAAAACTATAGGTTTTCTTTTTTTGAGATATCTATAAAATAATTCGCAGCAACAAAGCATAACCCGTATCTTCTTTCGGATTATCTGCAATTTTTACATTATGCAATCCGGAGTTGGACCATACTTTGAACAGGTCGCCTTTTTTGTGTTTCATCATTTCTTTATCGAGTTGAGGTAACATTACACCTTGTATAAACCAACCCAGGTCTCCACCTTTGGCAGCCGATTCATAATCGGCGCTGTAAATGCCTGCCTGGGCTGCAAAACTTGTTCTGCCTGATTTTATTTTTGCTATAATCGTATCGCCCAGCGACTCTGCAAACCCTTTATCAAATACTGCTGTATCTATCAATATATGGTTAATATGATAAAAAGTATTGGGTGCTTTCATCAATATTTTTACGAGTATATTTTCTTTTTTAAACGGGCCGTAGGTTTTGCCTGTTTTACCGTGGTAGGCCAGGCTGTCGGCCTTGCCTATAAATTGCTGTGTGCTTACAACAGTTACCGTATCAATAAAATATTTTTTCTTGAGTACGTACTTTACAAAGCCAACGGGGTTTTGGGTTGTGTCTAATATTTTTTTAATTTCAGCAAGGGTTTGGCTTTTGGCAGAAAAAACGAAACCGGTAAAGAGGAAAAGGAAAAAAAGTTTTTTCACGTTTTGAATTTGAAGGGTAAAGATAAGGCTTAGGTGTCTGGCCACTGCATACAGTATTAAAGTTTAATAAATTTTTGCAGTTCAGGCATTTTTTATCGTTAAGAACCAATGTAGTGGCCTGACACCTACTTTAAAGCATACAATACATTTACTTCAAAACGTAGTTTGATTTTTCTGTAATCAACACCATTGTCATTAATACCATAAGCCCGTGCTTCTTTCAGGCTAACATTGTCATAGACCGGCACATTTGATTTATATAGACCTGCCTGAACATCTGAGTTAATATACTCTTCAGGTTCTACAATGGTTATAGTTTGCCCCAGTTGTTCATTAACAGATTCTGTTAAATAGGTTGCTTTTTCTTTAGCTGCCTTTACTGCCGATATTTTAAGCTGCTTACGGTATTCTGTTATTTTACTGTGTGATGTTTTAACAATCCTAAAATTATTGGTAGCTTCATCATCAAGCCTGTTTACCAGGTCATCAATAAGTTTAGCATTGTTGAACTTAACCTGGTAGGCTATGGAAGATAATAATTCCGGATCTTTCTTCCTACGCCTCCAGATATTTGCCATATTGTAGCCATCATAAGAAGCTACAGAAATATTGCTGTCTGCAATACCGGCAGCTTTACAACTGGCTAAAAAATCTGTTTTTATTTTTTCCAGTTCAATTTTATCTTCACTTTTCTTCTTGTATTCCCTCAAATCTACCTGCACATAAATTTCATCAGGTATCACTTCCATCTCGGCACTGCCGTTTACAGAAATTGTTTTTGGAAAGGGAAAACAACCGGGTTGTGTTGTGGGCTGGGTTTGTGCTAAAAGTACTGTTGAAAGTACAATTGTAGTTAATAAAATTGTTATCTTTTTCATTTTATAGTTTTAATCAAGATAATTTAAAATCAACAATTACACAAACTTCGTTTACTTATCAACTCATTTACCGGCTTTTTAATTTGTTCGGAGTTGAGCAGGCTGTTGAATTAAAAGCAAGCTTGAGATATTTCCCTGAGAAAATTTAATTGTCTATATTTTGTCTGTAAATTGTCTATATTTGGATTCAGATTCCAAATTTAGACAATTATGCCAATAGCCAGGGATGCAGAAAAGAGACTGAAATACCTTGCCAGAACTTTCAGGGCAGTAGCCGTAATTGGACCCAGGCAAAGCGGTAAAACCACTTTGTGCAAAATGGTGTTTCCCCAAAAGCCTTATGTATCGCTGGAAAATTCAACCGTTTTGCAATTTGCACAAACCGACCCGGAAGGTTTTCTGGCAAATTATCCTAAGGGTGCTATCATAGACGAGGCACAGCGAATGCCACAATTATTTTCTTACCTGCAGCAACAACTTGATGAAACAAAAAGCCGGGGCTTATTTATATTAACAGGCAGCAACAATTTTCTGATGCAGCAAAATATTACTCAATCGCTGGCTGGCCGCATTGGTTACTTAACACTGCTTCCTTTCTCCATAGCAGAGATGAAAGTAAATAAGCTGCTAAAAAGCCAGTGGTACGAAAATGCTTTCCGGGGTTTTTATCCCGAAATTCTGACAAGAAAAATAAAACCGGATGTTTGGTATGCTGCTTATACCAAAACATATATTGAAAGAGATGTACGACAAATAAAAAATATTGAAAACCTTTCTTTGTTTACAAAATTTATTCATTTGTGTGCCGGCAGGGCAGCGCAAATAGTAAACATAAATGCATTGGCCAACGATTGCGGCATTGATAATAAAACTGCACAAAGCTGGCTTGGAATATTGGAAAGCAGTTTCATCATATACGAACTGAAACCTTATTTTAATAATTTTAATAAACAAATCACCAAATCATCCAAACTTTATTTTCAGGATACCGGGCTGCTTTGCCACCTGCTGCATATTTCAAATGGAAAAGAATTGCTTAACAGCCTGTACAAAGGACCGGTTTTTGAAAATTTTATAATCAGTGAAAAAATTAAGCAAAAGGAAAATGCTGGAATTAACGCAGAATTGTTCTTTTGGCGTGACAAAACAGGCAATGAAGTTGACCTGATTACAGACAATCATAAATTGATTACCATTGCAGAAATAAAATCTGCCGAAACCATTAATACTTCTTTTTGGAAAACGCTGTATTATTTTGAAACGCTGTTTGGCAAACCTTTGGAAAAGGTGCTTTACTATGGGGGAAAGGAAACCCAAAAACGCACAGGTAAATTGCAAATTACCGGCTGGCAATATTTAATTGAATAATGGAATTGTCATTTGATGTAACAGCCTTACAATTTTAATTTTCTTAAAACCGCTTTCACCTGCTTCTTCATCACATCCAAATCGGCAAGCTGCTGCTGTATAAAACTGTTGTCTTCCAAACGGCCAATTACTTTGTTCATCTCTTCGTTGGTATCATAAATCATTTTACGGAACGGATTGCTGTAATCTTTTGCCCTGGAATCGAAAATGGCTTTACACATCCATTCTTTGGTATAAAGCGCCTGTTGTAATAATTGTTTCAACAGGGCAGGAGTAAACTGTTTAGGGGTGATGTTCAATATTTCGAGAAGGGAAGTGTATCCATGATTTAACCTGTCGGCTGTATAAGCACTGCCCTGCTGCCTGTAAAAATCATGCAACTCAACCCAGCTTTTAATTTTGCCCGATTTGATATTTCGTTTACAATTTTCAATTTCTGTTTTTTGTATCAACTGCCCGCCAATGTTCAGCCATTCGCTGCGTTGTACTTTAGCCGAGATTGATCTTTTAAATGTAGCAAAATCTGCAAACTTATTATTTAGAATATGGTTCAGTATTTCCATAGTGCCATAATACCTGATCAACTCTTTAAAAATTAAAACAGCTTGCGGTACTTTATGAACTTCTGTTTTTCGTTTTGTATTTTCCCATCCCTGTACTACTGCCGTACCGGAGTCATCAGTTTTTAATTTAGAAAGAAGATTCAACGATTCAAATAATTCATTGATGGTATCTGGTGCCAGAAAATTGTATTCAATGAGTTGTATTTTTTCTATTCTTCTGTCACGGGCAAGATATTTCCATTCGTTACGTGCCAGTGCATACATATTGTACATAAACCAGTAACCGGGTATTACTACTAATTTATCGTGTGCTACATCAGTACAGATCAAACTAAAAGGAACAGGTATATTCAACTCGGCCGGAAAATCGCCTTTGGCAATAATAGTGAACGAGGCAAACTTGGAATTGTGTTTTAAACTTACACAAAGGCCCGGCCAAAAGCCACGCCCTGCAACAATTTCGCCATCGGCTGCCCGGCTGTTGTGGTTACTGCCAATGGTTGCACCGGCCGCTATATTACTTTGCCCCATCACCAATGCGGCACATAAAAACGAATTGTTGTGATGCTGTTCATGTGCCGGAAATATCAAAGAATTTAAAACCTCGCAACAGGAAATGGTGGAATTATTACCCAGGTAAGAATTGATTAACCTGGCACCGTACTTTAACTGCGAATGGGCAGCCATTACAAACCGCACAGCTTTTACGCCATAAAAAATTCTGCAGCCATAACCTACAATACCGTTTACCAGTTCGCAACCTTCACCAATCTGCGATGTTCTTTTTTCATCGCTGTTAACCGTAATGTTTTTTAATTTATTGGCACCCTTAAAATAAGCATCGGTACCCACCCAAACATCTTTTATGATCTTACAGTTTTTTATAACTGTGCGGTCGCCAATTTTTCCATAATAACCCCGTTGTTTATCATAACGCTTCCCGGTAAATTCTTTAAACTTGTTCAGCAACGCATCATCCTCCCGGTATTTACTCCAAAGCCAGGCATCGCCTGCCAGCATACCGTTAAAAGGGATTACACTTCTGCCGCCGGCCTCATTACATAATTCCATCCAAACCCTGTTTTTTTCTTCTTCACCGTCTTTTAAAATACCATTTCCAAATTTTGCATAATCGGTAGTGGCCAGTTCATTTACGTTGGCAATCATTACTTCGTTGCCAATAATATAATGACTGAGATAATTTACATTATCAATACAAACATTGTTGCCCAGATCGCTGCTGATGATGGTACTGTTGTAAAGGCCCACAGCCATGCGCAGATTGTGAAACTCTAAGTAAAAGGGTTCTAATTTTCCAATGCGTATCAGGCCATAAAATTTACAATTCCTTACCAATTCAGGATTAAAATGTTTGGAAACAAAAATTTTATCCCAATCATCAGAAGTGTTGCGGTTGCGTATGAGGGCTTCAATATCCTGTGCAGTCAGTTTGCGGTAATCAATACCATTTTTGTTGTGCAAATTCCTGAGATGATATTCGTCTTTGCCTTTTGGGATATATTTATTATCTACAAAGTTGTAGCCAAGGTTATTTACAGGATGTTTTTTTATGATGTTCATGAAATGAATGAAAAATTAATATTATCTCAAGTTAAGAATATCGGTGCAAATGAAAAAGAATAAAAAGCAGGTAGAAAAAAGTATCTTATTGCTTTAAATTAACGTTCAAACAATACAATTATGTAATCAGTTTTAATGCTTTACAATTTTAAAAGTAAAGGAATTTCCATCCTGATTATTTTTTATTTGAACAACATATATACCACCGGCAGCATTTTTAAATGAAATGCCTGTTTTGTTTATTCCTGCTTTCAGTTCAATAACTTTTGATATTAACAGCCTTCCTGTTAAGTCGAATACAGAAATACCGGCATCCTGATTTTTGCTGGATTGTATTTCTACATGCAGCAGGTTAATTACAGGATTTGGAAATAATTGTGTTACAACAAGATCTTGTGCTTTTGTTTCAAACTTAAGTATATCAGAATAAATAAAACTGCCATCAATATCAACTAATTTTAAGCGGTAATAATTAAAACTTGAAAATGGATGATTGTCTGTTTCGGTATACATGGCCCCTGCACTATTAATGCCTTTTGGTAAAACGGTAAATAATCCGTTGAAATTAATTCCATCAATGCTTCTCTGCACAATAATATGTTTCAGGTTTAATTCCAATGCTGTGGTCCATTTAAGCCTTATTTTTTTATCTATGATATTGCCGGTAAAACCGGTTAGTTTATCAGGTAATATACAGGCAGGTAGCCCCGGCATTCTGCCCAGCATAAAATCTTTTGCTTTGTAAATGATATCCTGCCAATAAATGGTAGGACCGGCAGGTACAAAAGTGCCGTTACTGGTTCCCCAGTATTCATGTCCCAAACCTGGTACCGGATAAAATTCGTGATAGATGGAAGTCCGGTTCAACTGTTCATTAATTTGCTGAGAACCTCTTACATAAGTAATGGTTGGCAGGCCAAAAGGGAAGCCTTCGGTATATGGTACAGTTGCATCTGCTGTACCATGAAAAAGCTGAACGGGTATATTGTTGTTATTCTGTATCCACGAAGTGTCTTTGGTTGCGCCCCAGCAGGAAATTATACCCGTTACCAAAGATGTATTTGTGAAATTGTTGCCTGCACAATCTTTGCATCCAAGGTCGGGTCTTAAAAAACCGGAAAACGTACTGGCAGGCCTTTCTGCATTATCAATATATGCCAGCCCCAATGCTAAAAAAGCTCCGGCACTGCTGCCCCATAAAAAAATTCTTGTTGTATCAATTTTGTATAGTACAGCATTTTGTTTAAAGAACCTGACTGCTGCACTACCGTCCTGAACACCACGCCACACGGCACGTTCAGAGGCATTGCTGCTTAACGGATTAAAACCTAAACGGTAATTAATTGTTGCTGTAACATAACCACGGAGGCTGAAGGAATCGCAAAGTGCCTGCATATCCGGGTTGTCTTTAGTGCCATTAATAAAACCGCCGGAATGTGCAAAAATGATCAAGGCTCTTTTTTGTGCAGTATCGCCCGAGGGTTCAAAAATATCCAATAACAGGTTTTGATTTGAAGTAGAGTTTTCGAATAAGTAAGGGGCATTTATAGCCGGGGCAGTGCCATAAATTACATTTGCTGTTTTATCAAATGCTGTAAATATTCTTAGTTGATACCTGCATGGCTGTGCATCTGCAAATAAAGGGAAGAGTATTATCAGAAACCAAAATTTCAACAGCAGTTATTTTATGTAATATAAAATTAAAACACAAATCCTGTATATAATTTATTCTACAGTAACACTCTTCGCCAGATTCCTCGGCTTATCTACATCAACACCTTTTGCAATGCCTACATAATAGCTTAATAATTGCATAGGAATAGTACTCAGCATGGGTGCAATAATTTCATCGGCTGCCGGAACAAAAAATACATCATCGGCCAAACCGGGAATTACTTCATCTCCTTCAGTAATTACGGCAATTACTTTTCCTTTGCGGGCCTTTATCTCCTGTATATTGCTTACAATCTTTTCGTGGTAAGAATCTTTGGTAGCAATAAAAACAACCGGCAAATTTTCATCAACCAATGCAATGGGCCCGTGTTTCATTTCAGCAGCAGGATAACCTTCGGCATGTATGTAAGAGATCTCTTTTAATTTTAAAGCCCCTTCCAAAGCAACCGGGAAATTATATCCTCTTCCTAAAAATAATGCATCGGTTGCGTCTTTATATTTTAAGGCGATTGATTTAATATCTTCAGCACTTTTTAAAATGGCACTCACTTTTTCAGGTACAGCTTCCAGCTCCAACAATAAATTTTTATAACGATCATCACTGATGGTTCCTTTTTCTTTTGCAATTTTTAAAGCCATCATTGTTATAACTGCCAACTGGCCGGTAAATGCTTTGGTAGATGCTACACCAATCTCGGGCCCTGCGTGTGTATAAGCACCGCCATTGCTGAGCCTGGCAATTGATGAGCCAACCACATTTACAATACCAAAAATGATGGCACCGTTTTCCTTGGCTCTTTCAATGGCAACCAGTGTATCGGCAGTTTCGCCGCTTTGCGAAATGGCAACAATAATATCTCCTTTATAAATAATTGGATTGCGGTACCTGAATTCAGAAGCATATTCCACTTCAACAGGAATGCGGCACAGTTCTTCAATAATATATTCGGCCAGTAGAGCTGCATGCCAGCTTGTGCCGCAGGCAACTATGATGATGCGGCTTGCATTTTTAAAATGTTCGATATTGTTTTCAATGCCGCTCATGGTAATGGTTCCGGCGGTTGCATCCAGCCTTCCCCTTAGGCAATCATGAATAGTACTCGGCTGTTCAAAAATTTCTTTCAGCATAAAATGATCGTAGCCGCCTTTTTCAATTTCGGCCAGTTCCATATCAAGCTTGGTAACAAAGGGTGTAATTTTTTCGTTGCCCAGGTTTTTTAATATCAGTTCGTTAGGCCTTACAATGGCCAGCTCATAATCATTTACATAAACCACTTCCTTGGTGTATTCCAGCATGGGCGATGCATCGGAACCCAAAAAATGTTCGCCTTTACCAACACCGATAACCAATGGGCTTCCTTTACGGGCAGCAATAATTGTATCCGGATTTTCTGAATCGAGCAGCAAAATAACATAAGCACCCGTAACTCTTTTCAGCGCCACCCTTACAGCTTCTTCCAGATCGCACTGGTTGTTCTCTTTAATATCTTCAATAAAATTCAATAATACTTCTGTATCGGTTTCGCTGGTAAAAACATAACCTTTGTTACCGAGTTCTTTTTTTAGCTGTGCATAATTTTCAATAATGCCATTGTGTATCATGGCTAATTTGCCGCTGGCCGAAGTGTGTGGATGGGCATTTAAATCGCTTGGCTCGCCATGTGTAGCCCAACGGGTATGTCCAATACCTGTATTGGCATGCAGATCTTTTCCAATAATGGCATCTTCCAGTTCCGAAACACGGCCTTTCTTTTTATAAACCTTTAAGCCGTTATTCAATAAAGCAACGCCGGTGCTGTCGTAGCCCCGGTATTCAAGCCTTTTTAAGCCTGTTATTATAATTGGATAAGCTTCTTTTGGACCGGTGTAACCTACAATTCCGCACAT
>JANOVD010000052.1:0-4298 GCA_031417255.1 Chitinophagaceae bacterium | reverse complement strand
ATGCAAAAGAATATTGCCGTTACCATGCGTACACCAGGCAACGATGAAGAACTGGCAGCCGGTTTTTTATTTACCGAAGGGATCATAAAAAGCACAGCAGCAATACAGGAAATAAAACAGCAAACAACTGATGAGAACCGGGTATTGGTTACTTTACCTGAAAACATGATGCCCGTTCTTGCAAATGCAGCCAGGAATTTTTACAGCACTTCCAGTTGTGGGGTATGTGGCAAGGCCAGCATTGATGCAATAAGAACCGTTTCGGTTTATGGAGTTGAGCAGGATAACATTTACATACCTGCATCGGTACTTTATCATTTGCAGGATAACTTAAAAAAGCAACAACAGGTTTTTGAAGATACCGGTGGTATTCATGCCAGCGCCTTATTTAATTTGGACGGTAATTTTATGATGTTAAGAGAAGACGTAGGCAGGCACAATGCATTGGATAAAATTATCGGCGCAGCATTACTAAAAAATGAATTGCCATTAAATAATTGCATTTTGTTTTTAAGCGGACGGGCAAGTTTTGAGCTGGTACAAAAAGCTGTGATGGCCGGTATACAAGTTATTGTTGCCGTTGGCGCACCATCAAGCCTTGCAGTTGAAATGGCAAAAGATACCGGTATTACATTGATTGGGTTTTTAAGAAATGACCGGTTTAATATTTATTCGGGTAAACAAAGGATAACCTCACCCTAACCCTCTCCTGAAGGATAGGGCGGTAGGACCTCACGAAAAAATAAATTATAATTCAATGCAGTTACTGTCATTATTCGTTTGCTGTTTGAGTTTGTTAAATGAAGAGTATGTGTTAAAGAAGATTTGGTATTACATAAGTTAAATAAAAAAACAAAAGCCCGGCCTCCCTCTCCTGCAGGAGAGGGAACGAGGGTGAGGTAAAAAAATGAAACTACGCATCAAATCAAACTCAATAAGGATAAGACTTACTAAAACCGAAGTAAGTTCACTTGCCGCCACCGGTTACCTGGAAGAACAAACCATTTTTGTCAATAGCAAATTTATATATGCATTGCAAACTGTGGATGATGCAAATGAATTATCGGCAACAATAGATACAAATAAAATAACCATGTTGGTTCCTGTTGCATTAATAAAAGACTGGCCGGAAAATAATGTGGTTGGGTTTGAAGCAAGCATGCCGGTTGCCGAAAACCAATCATTGTATCTTTTGCTTGAAAAAGATTTTGTTTGCCTTGATGAAACAACCGAAGACCAAAGTGATAATTACGAGAACCCCGCAAAAACCTGTTAATATTGAACCGGAAAAACGGGCATAAAGATGATCAATGCAACATATAACTGGTACCTGCAATAGAACGTATCATTTTATCGGGGCCCATAACTTTTACATTGTCGAAAATTACCATTGAGCCCGGTGCACAACGATCCATAAATTTGCGTAAAGGTTTTAAGTTCTTACTGGTAATAGTTCCTTTTTCTACACCTTTAAAATTGGTGCCCGAGAAATATACAGTAGCGCTCACAATATTGAACTCCACTTCCCATTCAAAATCCTTTAATTCAAGGCGGCAGAATTCCTGGCTTCTGAATATTATTGCCAGCATCTTTTCATTGTCTTGTTGCTGAGAACTAATGGAAAGCCCTTCATGTTTATCACCGAAGGATAAATGATCAGTGGCGATCATGCTTTTTTCAACAGAAGCTAACTGGCTGTTTACAGAAAACATGCAAAAGCTTAATAAGCTGAGAAGGAGTACGTGTTTCATTGTATAAAGTTTTAGCAGGGGTGAACGATTCTTAAAACTAATACTTGAAAAGTGAAAATTATGTTACAATTAAAAAAGAAAGTATGATTTTGTAACCGGTGTAAAAGTTGTAAATTTATCCCATATAAAAACGCTGCATGAGAAATTTGATACACTGTTTTATAATAATCTTACTGGCCCTTTGCTTTACTGCCTGCCAAAAGGAATTAAATTTTGTTGCCATTACCAATAACGGGCTGGCAGTTGGTACACTTAAATCTGTATCGGGTAATTGTTTGCCCCAATCAATAAGCGGCACGTACACTAAAGATTCTGTTTTAAAAGCTTCCAACTATATTCAGGTGTCTGCTGATATTACTGCAATTGGTACTTACCAGATAAAAAGCGATACAGTTACGGGTTTTTATTTTACTGCAACCGGTACAATAACCACAACAGGTGTACAGGTTATAAACCTCGCCGGAAATGGCATACCCACAAGCACCGGTATAAAAACATTTACCATAAAATTTGACACCAGTATTTGTAAAATTGATATCAATGTGGTTGCAGCTTTACCACCCAATGCAGTATTCAGTTTTATTAATTGTGCCGGTACAACATTTGGCCCGGGTATATATACAGCAGGCACCACAGTTGGTGCAACGCATACTGTAACACTTAATGTAAGTGTTACCACTCCGGGGCCTTATACAATAACTACTGCAGCAGTTAATGGTATAACATTTTCGGGCTCGGGTAGTTTTGCTGCTGCCGGCAATACCCAGGTTACATTAACTGCCAGCGGCACACCTGTAGCCGCAAGTCCGCCGCCATATAATTATACAGTAACCAATGGTGCATCAAGCTGTACATTTTCATGTACTGTTGCTGCCCCCACACCCCCACCAAATTTAGATTATGTACCACAAACATCTTTCAGTAACTGGAGTTCAAAATTGGCAGGTGGCACCCCGGCAGATACAACTTATATTCAGGTAAGTACCAACTCAAAAACATTTGGGGCCAACAGCTATAAGATCTTTGAAATAAAAGATATGGGTACCCCAACCGATTCTGTTTTTAACAGAAAAAACGGAGGCCTGTATTATCAATATATTGATGGTAATTTAGGCGTACTGGATAATCCGATCAATAAAGAATACCTGGTACTGGATTCCAATGCTGCAGTAAATGCAACCTGGACGGCAAATTTCGGCCCCAATGTAGCCATGGGATTTCCGCTGTCAAATATCAGGGTAGATGCACAAATACTTGCCAAAGGCGAAACACAAACCGTAGCATCCATTATGTACAATAATGTTATACGGGTAAAATACATCTATACCGCAACTGTTATTGGCATTGGGGATATAGCGGTGGCCGAAGAAGAAAGATGGTTTGCCCGGGGAATAGGTGTAATCCGCTCAAGTGTTATGAACCTGATAAACCCTGCTACCATCGTAAACGAAACTACAAGGACACAAATATTTTAACTGGTTTTATTTGCCTGCAGCAAAATGGTTAGCGGAACTCCAGGGTTATTACTTTTTAATTTTTGAAATGGCAGTACCAATTATTTTAGTTGGTTTGTCCATATCATTAACCGCAAAATCAACTGCAGATTTGATAAGGTCTTTAACTTTTTTATTTCTATAGTCAGCCGGAGCATCAACAGGAATATGTCTTATCAAATTTCCTGTACCCTTCAATAAATGATGTGGGTCGTTTATCAATGTTCCTTTATTGAAACCTAAGTTGAGGTGGTTGGTATAAATGGGCAGCATACAAAATGCATCGGCCAGTTTATCAGAAATTGAAAATACGGTTGTTAAAGCATGCGTATGGTACAATAATTCATTACTGTCGGGATAAATTTCCAGTATGTATTCCCGCAGGTCTTTAAACAGTTCAATTATTTTTCGCTCTTTAAATTCCAAAAGGAAAAGGAAGTCGGGATGTATGGGTTTAGCTTTTGGCATCTTGCAGTATTTTTTGCTGCTGTTGAAATTAAACAATCTATTTCTCAGTAAAGTCTCCTTTCAATTTGTGGAGTGAAACCTAAAAGGTGTATATCTTCTTTAAATCGCTATTACTATTTTTCCCTTGTGCGCTGCCTTACCAAAAAGCCTGAATGCATCAGGAGCCTCATCGAGCCTGTAAGGCCCGTCTATAATAGGTTTTACCTTGCCGGCTTCAAAAAGTTCATTCATATAAGCAAGGTCTTTGTTCAGCTTCAACGCAACAATACGGATATGCTTTTTGTGAATTAACTTTATCCACCGCCCAAAAAATAAAGCCTGGAAAAGCCGGCTCAAAGAACCACCAACTGTCACATAAATTCCATTGCGGTATAATGCACGGGTATAATCAAATACCGAACGGTTTGTTTTAACATCAAGGATCAAATCGTAACGCTGCCCGTTTTTAGTAAAATCTTCTTTTGTATAATCAATCACATAATCAAAACCCAATGAGCGCAGCATATCCAGTTTTGCTGCACTGTCAACACCGGTTACTTCAGCTCCGTATAATTTGGCGATCTGTATTGCAAAAGTTCCTACTCCC
>JANOVD010000051.1:0-21141 GCA_031417255.1 Chitinophagaceae bacterium | reverse complement strand
AGGAGTAGGGAGTAGGGAGTAGGGAGTAGGGAGTAGGGAGTAGGGAGTAGGGAGTAGGGAGTAGGGAGTAGGGAGTAGGGAGTTAGGAGTTAGGAGTTTAGATTTTAAAATTTGAATTTAGATTATGCATAAGAAATTTATTTTAGGAATTGTTTTTTTACTTGCTGCTTTCAGTTCTGTAAACCTTTATGCTCAAAATGATTCTCTGAAAAGAGAACCGGTTTATAAAGTGGGTATTTTTGCACCACTTTATCTTGATTCTGTTTTTACAAAAAACACGTTCAGGTACAGGCAGGCTGTACCACGTTTTATTATGCCCGCTGTTGATTTTGTACAGGGTGCTTTAATTGCATTAGACAGTTTACAGGCTGGCGAAGATTTTATTGATGCAAGTATTTACGATACCAAATCCTTCACAGAAAAAGTTTCTGATCTTATCCTAAATAAAAAATTAGACAGCCTCCAGTTAATTATTGGCAGTGTAAAAGACGAAGAATATAAACAGCTTGCCGATTTTGCTTTGCAGCGAAATATACCGTTTATATCTGCAACCTATCCCAATGTTTCGGGCATTAATGCCAATCCGTTTTTAGTGGTGATGAATTCCACACTTAAATCTCATTGCGATGCCATTTACAGTTATATCCTCCAGAATCACGGTACCGATAAAATTTATATTTGCCGGCAAAAGGGTGTTCAGGAAGATATGGTAGCATCTTATTTTAAAAAAATGAACGAACAGAATGGCAAACCATTACTGCCCATCGAAACTATAAATTTTGACAATAACTTAAATGCAGGTTTTCTTAAAACAAAATTAGACAGCAACCGAAATAGTATAATTATTGCCGGCAGCCTTGACGAAATATTTGCCGGTAACATTGCTAAGGCTTGTTTTGAACTGAAAAAAACTTATCCAATTACACTAATCGGAATGCCAACCTGGGATAATTTTTCAGCGCTGTACAGTAAAAAGGCTTTCACAGATTTTCCCATTTATTATACCACACCCTATTATAATGAAAAGCTTGATGCATACAGTAAATCACTTACGGCTGCTTATTATAAAAAATACAAAAGCAAACCCACCGATATGGCTTTTAAAGGTTACGAAGCTGTGTATTTATTTACCAAACTGCTTACTAAAAACCCGGGTAATTTCATGAACCATATCAATGACAAACCGGTACAGATTTTTTGTGATTATAATTTCAGGCCGGTAAGGTTGAATAACCAAATTGCCGTGGCTGATTATTTTGAAAACAAACATTTGTATTTAATCAAAATTTTAAACGGCAATATTTCAAAAGCCTGGTA
This sequence comes from Chitinophagaceae bacterium, assembly GCA_031417255.1. Lineage (GTDB taxonomy): Bacteria > Bacteroidota > Bacteroidia > Chitinophagales > Chitinophagaceae > Ferruginibacter. The sequence goes on along the minus strand of JANOVD010000051.1, from coordinate 19,824 downwards.
ATTTAAAACCATAAATATTTTCAATAAACCAAATGTTTACGCTGTATGGTGTACAGAAAAACAAAAATCAGCGGAATGCCTATACTTATTATAATACTGAAAGCGCCATCGTATTGTTGAGAACCAAGCAGAAAAAAACCTGCAATAACCGGAGCTAATTCACCGGCCACATACATCCAGTAACCGTCTTTTTTAAGTTTCCGCATCCAAAGAGCCCCAATAAAACATAAAATAATTCCAATCATACCAATAATTATCAGGGGTATCATATTTTGCTGAGCTAATTCCATTGCAGCTTTGCTTTTTTCCATATCGGCCAATTGTTTTGTGGAAAGCTCCTGTCCCGAACTTGTTGCTTTTTCCATCATATTCAGAGCAAATTTATAAATCATAGGCAACGCTAAAGTAAGCAAGCCAAAAATTGCACATCCAATAAAAGTTAAAATGGTAAGTACATTTAATCCTGTTGGCAGTTTAGGTTTAACATTTTGATCAAAATTTAAAACGTCATTTGTTTCGGTGCTCATAACAGTTGGTTTTTTTACAAAATAAAAAAAAGGTATTTCAAATCAAAGTCAAATCTAATTAAGTTTGCTGTATGCAGGAATTCGCCATAAGGCGAATTCCTACTTTTTCTTTTTCAACTTCAGGTAATCCAGAAAATAAACAATTTTTACTGTTATTTCATTACTGTGCGGATTGTCAATTACTTTTCCAAAGTTTTTTACATAGGTCATGTTGGTATAAGGGTCAATGCTCACATTTGTTCCCAAAGCATTCTTCCAGGCAATGGTAAGCCTGCTTCCGGGTAAAAAATCCCAGGTATAAAACATATCAACATTAAAGGTATTAAAGTTTAAATTTTCATTTGCAAAAAAGCTGGTATCACGCCAGTAACCATCCGGGTTTAAATTATAAAAGTTGGTGTTTTGCAATAAAGACCAATAATGCCGCATCCGGATATTCAGATTCATTCTTGATGTAAAATTATACTGTGCACTTACAATAGCGGTATTGGTTTTTACATCCCGCCTGGCTATTACCGGAGAGCCGTTGGCATTTAATTTATATGCCCATCCCCAGTTTCCTTTATCCTGTAAAATATCCATACTGGTGCTAACCTGAAATTTATCATTGAAACGGTACCGCAATCCCAAACTACCTGTCCAGTATGGGTCGTTGGGCAATGGAGATTCAGCCCCGCCAATCTTCAAGCTTACATGCAATTTTTTACGGCTGTCGGTACTTCCGTTTATACCCAGGTAATAATATGGAGTTCGGCGGAGAAAATAACCGGTATAAATATTTGAATGCACAAAATAATCCTTATTCCATCTGGGGCTGCTATGAAAATTTACAGATACATCCCAAAAATTTTTAAACAAAAAGAATGAAGAGGCACTCATTGTTAAACTGGTCCAGGTAAATGGTTTATACAAATAAACATTGGTAAAACTCAGTTTGTAATTATGATTTAAAAAATACCTTGTGGGTTTATTTAAAATGTACCTGATGTTACCATTGTACTCAAATGAATTATTATTTTGTATAAAACCCAGATCGTTTGGATCGTATTTATCGCTCTCTACAACAACATTAGCCCGGTATTGAATAACGCCGCTTACTTTACCAAAACCTGCAACCGTTGTAAACCCGTTTTTATTTCCCTTTTTGCCCCATATACTGCTGTACCTGCCGGTAATTGAAAAATTATGATTATTTTTTTTATCAAACAACGACAGGTCGATACTGCTCACATTTGCATTTCGGCTGTTGCCTTTACGCAACACATTGGTATTGGTAAAACTGATGGAAGATCGGTTTTTTAAAACCTGATCAAAAACGATGATATTATAATTGGTTAGTGGTTCGGTTAAAACACTGAATGTTGAGTCTTTTTTAAGGTCTTTTATTTTTGCAAACATAGGTGCCGAAACAGCATTGAATATTCCAATACCCAACTTCCCTTTTGTGCGGCCAGAAAATTTTGTTGCATTATACAACCTGGTGATGCCGGGGTTTTTAATGATCTTGAAATCGGGCATATTTCCATAATCATCCAAAACCATGGAGGCAAGGCCTGGTGCATCGCCAATTCTGCGGGAGTAAAATAAACCTGCTTTATTAAACAACTCTGTTCCTTCTGTAAAAAACGGGCGGTAATCATCAAACTTAACCTGAAAAGGAGAAAGGTTAAGAAATACATTATCGCTTTGTACCTGGGCAAAATCGGGTATCAGTGTAATATCCAGCGTAAAACTTTCGCTTACACCATATTTTACATCCATACCACCACTTTTTAAAAACTCGGTAACATTTCCTTTAGCAGTTGGAGATACCCGGAAACCTCCTGACAAATAAGGCAGGAACGACAGCCTGGTTGGGGGTTTGATATTATTCAGTCCCGTCCAAACACCCCATTGGTTTAATTCGCCGCTTATATTCGGATTGATGGGGTTCCAAACACTGTTTTCATTTTCTTTTCGGGTAAAGCGCCCAAAATTTATTCCCCAATCCTGATTATCCTCTTTTGAAAACCTGATGGCGCTTAACGGAATTTTAATTTCAGCAACCCAGCCATCTGCTTTAATGCTTGTTTTACTTTCCCAAACGGCATCCCAGCTATGGTCGTAAACTACACCCCCATTACTTCCGCCGCTTTGCGAAGCTTTTAAATCGCCCTGTACATTGGCCGCAGACACCCTGAAAACAAAAGCATTTTGTTTATCATGATAGGTATCAAACCCTACTGTAAAAATATCTACATTCTGCCGGTCAAGTACATCACGTGCCGTTAACTGCTTGCGTATATTTGCCGGATTATCATACATATAGGCACCAACATAAATGGCTGTATTATCATAAGCAATTCTCACTTTTGTATTACGTTTTGACACCTGGCCAAAAACAGGCATAATAGTTATAAAATCGCCGTGTGGCTCAATATTTTTCCAGGCCTCATCATCCAGGTTACCATCTATTTTAATTGATTGATTTATTTTTATAGCAGGTACACTTCTAACCTGTGCATTTAAAACAAAGGGAAAAAGGTACAGAAAAACAGGTATTATGAGGCGAATTAGCATGTAAAATGATACCAAAGATAAAATATTATTGTAAATAATAATCAGCGAATTTAGCTTTTATTTACTATAGTAAAAACACTAATTACCTCATAGTAAAAATACTGATTACTGCTTCCTGCGTTGTAATTCTTTTTTTATTAAAATCAATTCCCTTCCCGTTTGTCCGGATACAGAACTGTTTTCCTGTGCCCGCCGCATTAAATACGGGATAACATCTTTAATAGGTCCAAATGGCAGGTATTTACTTACCGAACAACCCGATTTAGCAAGGTTAAAAGTTATATTATCACTCATACCATATAACTGCGAAAAATGAACGTGGGGATGATGATGCGCCAGGTTTTTTTTATCAAGCAACTGTGTAGCGTATAAATTACTGAACTCATTGTGAGATGCAACTATAACTGCAATTTTATCCCGGTGTTCAATACAATATTCAACTGCTGCATTAAAATCTTTATCGCAACTTTCTTTATCAGGCTGAATGGGCGATGGATAATTCATTTCTGCAGCACGGTTTCTTTCTTTCTCCATGTATGCACCTCTTACCAGTTTTATTCCTAAAATAAAATCTCTTTCTGTTGCAGCAGTATACGAATCTTTTAAAAACTTTAGCCTGTCATGACGATACAATTGAATTGTATTATAAATAACTGCTTTTTCTTTATTAAAAACATCCATCATTAATATGGTCAGGGCATCAACCGGTTCCTGTATCCACGATTCTTCAGCATCTATTAAAACACCAATATTTTTTTTAGTGCCTGCCTCACATACCTGCTGCATACGCAATCTCACTTTATACCATTCTTCTTTTTCATTATCCGTTAATGATTCTACAGCGGCAAGATATCGTTTCATTAAAGTGCCGGGTTTTTTACTCATCATTGCATCTAATTTTTCCAACAAAGAAAATCTTGCAAAACCGGTTACCTTAACACTCATAAACGGAATGTTGAGTTGAGTTGCAGCATAGTCAATTACTTTTATAAATTCATGCCTGGCATGTTCAAAATTTTCTTCGCCTTCTTTTCCTTCTACTCCATAATCAAGTATCACCTGCACCTTATATTTATCAAGTTTATCTGTAACCTTTGCGGTTTCTTCCAGTGTTTCGCCACCTACAAACTGTTTAAAAATAGTTTTCCTGATCAATGTTTTTGTAAAGGGTATTTGCCATTTTATTGCCAGCGGTGTAATTTTTAATGCAGCTTTTACCAGCAAGGCCTTACCCATGATACCGAAAAGGAAATTCGCTTTTTTAAGTTCTGCATTGGTTTTGGCAGCAAAAGCATATTCGGTATTATCGAAGGAGATATTTGATTGTTCTGTCATAAATAGCAATTCGTTATTCGAAATTCACAAAACAAAAACGAACTGCCAAATAAAAAGCGTAAGACGTGAATAGTGAACCGTGAGTTGGAAGTTATTATATAATTATTTTGAAATGCAGTTGATCACGATTCACAACTCACGTTTCACGGCTTAGAATATTATCTTTGCAAAAAAAACAATGAACAAAAAAGCAAGTGAATCGCTGGTGGTGATGACAGAACTGGTTTTACCAAACGATACCAACACGTTTGGAAACCTGATGGGCGGCCGGTTAATGTATTGGATGGATATTGCCGCAGCACTGGCAGCCATGAAACATTGTGGTGCACCGGTGGTTACGGCTTCTGTTGATAATATATCATTTGAAAGTCCGATAAAACTTGGTAATGTGGTTCATATTGAAGCAAAATTAACCCGTGCATTTAATACCAGCATGGAAGTACATTTAATGGTTTGGGGCGAAGATGCCATACAGCAGTATAAATATAAAAGCAACGAGGCTTATTACACATTTGTATCGCTTGACCCCAACGGCAAACCCCGCAAAGTAAACCAACTGATACCCGAAACAGAAGTTGAAAAAAAATTGTTTGATGGTGCATTAAGAAGAAGGCAGTTAAGACTGATACTTGGCGGAAAAATGAAACCGGAAGATGCGGTGGAGCTAAAGGCTTTGTTTATTAAGGATTAAAGCCTCACCTCCCGAACTACGTTCCTTACTTTCGTTTTACTCAGTAACCTCTCCGAAAGAGAGGAGGCGGTGCATTCAACATATCCAAGCCTCAAATCTTCCACATCATTATTAACCATTTCTTCATCAATAATGCAAAGAGTAATTCATTTATGTACACTCTATAGTTCGCATCAATCTTCGCTAAGTTCTTCTCTTTTTCCTCCCCCTTCGGGGTTCCCTGATAAGGGAACGAACGAAGTTCAAGAGGGGGCTGGCTTAAATTTTTTGCTTTGTTCAATGGCATCCATGATGTCATCCAGAATTTTATCGGTTGATTCATCAAAATCAATCTCCATAGGGTCTTTAAATGTAACTGTGAGTTTGGTGCCTTTTTTAATCATCTTCAGGCCTTTTTTATCAAATGCAGTACTAAAACCATCAATAACAACCGGCACTACAACAGGCTTATTCAATTTAACGATAAAGGCAGTGCCCTTACGCCCCGGAACAAAGGGAGTGGTAGTGCCCTGCGGAAAAGTAATAACCCAATTCTTTTCTAATGCCCGTGTTATTTTACGGGTATCACTGGGGTCAAGCCCTTTTCTTACTTCTTTGGCATCATCAACCCAAACCCGTTTTATCATAATTGATCCTGCCAATGCAAATATTTTAACAAGCAGGTTTTTTTTCATGGTCTCTTCAGCCGATACAAACTGCACCCTGGTGTAAGGCCAAAGCAGATAATACGGAATGCCCAGTTTGTTTTTTTTGCGCCAGCTAACCGCACAAAAAATGTGCAAAAAGCAAATTACTTCAGCAAAATAAGTTTGGTGATTGCTTACAAACAATACATTTTTACGGGGCAGGGTTTTTAATTTTTCCATCCCGTTTATCTGTAATTTATTTATCATAGCCAGGCCCGGGTACGATATGGCACCTATAACCATATAAACCAATTTTTTTATTAACACCGATTCCTTAATGGCAGTTAGCAGTTTACGCATGCAACTTTGTTTTTTTATAGTAACTTTCTGCTGCAATTTATATAAACTAAATATTAAGCCGGTAACTATTATCAACATAAAAAAGGCAGAAAAAAATAAAGATTCTTGTTTTTTTTATAAAAAAAAGTATATTTGACATATGTTTACAACGGGTTAGTTAAAAAATTCCGGTCAAATATTTAAAAATTATCATTTTACTCACAAACAAAAATCAAACACAATGAAAAAATTATTACTGTCATCAATACTCATGTTAGGAGTTTGTGGTGCTGTTAACGCACAAAACGCAACTGATTCTAAAATCAAAAAAAATGAAACCACTACAACTTCTGCTGTAGCTCCTGTTCCTCAAAAAGCTGCTATAGTACCAGCAAGTGATGATGTTGCTCCTGCTCCAAAAACTGCAGCTGATAAAGAAGCTGCTGCAACTGCTCCAACTGCTCCACAAACAAAGGCTCAGATTAAAGCAGCTCAGGCCGCTGCTACCGCAACCACTGTAGATGCTGCCGGGGTAGTTGTTCCTACTAACGAAGAAAAAGAAAAAGCAGAAAAAGCTGCTGCTGCTGAAAAAGCAGAGAGTCAAAAGAAAAAGCAACAATAATATTTTAAAAATTAAAAAAATCCCCCGAAATTCCGGGGGATTTTTTTTGCCATTAATTAAACCAAAAATAAAAAAATGCTACCAATACTTTTACTGCATGGGGCTATTGGCGCTATGGATCAATTGGAAGACATTGAAATAAATCTTGCAGGCTCGTTTTTGGTTCATCGCCTTAATTTCACCGGCCATGGCGGTTCTCCGTTTGATGACCAGCCGTTTTCTATAAAATTATTTGCAGAAGAAGTCATTAATTTTCTGGATAAAAACGAAATTGCTAGCATCCACATTTTTGGGTACAGCATGGGTGGATATGTGGCATTGTACCTGGCAAAATATCATCCCCAAAAAATAAAAAAAATAATTACCCTGGCCACAAAATTCAATTGGGATGAAGCAATTGCCGCAAACGAAATTAAAATGCTTAATGCCGAAAAGATAGAAGAAAAATTACCCGCCTTTGCCAGCACGCTACAAAAACGACATGCACCCAATAACTGGAAAACGGTTTTGGAAAAAACGGCTGCCATGCTGTTGGAAATGGGAAAAGATAACCCCTTAAAAAAAGGTGATTATCTTAATATTCAACATTCAACTTTATTAATGCTTGGCGACAGCGATAAAATGGTTACACTTGATGAAACCCTGGAAGTTTATAAAAATCTTCCAAATGCACAATTAGCTATTTTGCCCAATACAGCACACCCCATTGAAATGGTAAATGCTGATAAATTGGTTTATGAATTAAAGGCATTTTTACAGAACGATATTTAGCCAATTGCCGGATTTTTAACTCATAATCCATAAAAATTGTTCAAAATCAGCAGTAATGAGCTCTCAAGGCTAAAAATAGAGCAGTTTTTAGTCCCAAAATCAGTCATGTTTTACTACCTTCGCCCTCCCGTTTTAAAAACCACGGGATTTTTATATGTCATTTATTATTAACAAACAATTAAACGCAGATGCACAGGAAGGTTCTGCCGGTTCCGATAATACATCGGGAGTGGAAACTGCTGCGACAACAAATGTGCCTGAAGAGACTATGGAAACTAATGAAACAGAAACAACAACTGAAGCTGCTGTTGAAACAGCCACAGAAGTTACAAATGAAGTAACATCTGTTGTTGACATGGAAATTAAAGAATCCGTTGCAGAAATGGTTGCAACTGCTCACGACGATTTTGACTGGAGTGTTGACAAACGTAATGTAACCAGCTACACTGCCGATGAAAAAGCAAAGTACGACACGGTTTACGACAACACCTTCAAACAGATTAACGATGGCGAAATGATTATGGCTACCATTGAATCATTAACCAAAACTGATGCTGTTGTAAACATCGGGTTTAAAAGTGACGGCCTTATTTCATTGAACGAATTCAGAGACATGCCGGGTGGCGTTAAAGTTGGAGACGTTTTGGAAGTAATGGTTGTTGAAAAAGAAGACAGGGAAGGTAATCTGAACCTGAGCCGCAAAAGTGCCCGTACAACAAGAGCATGGGAAAGAATTGTTGATGTACATAAAACCGGCGAAATTGTAACCGGTTTGGTTACCAGCAAAACAAAAGGTGGATTGATCGTTGATGTATTTGGTATGGAAACTTTCTTACCAGGTTCTCAGATCGACGTTAAACCCGTTACTGATTACGATCAGTTTGTTGGTAAAACAATGGAGTTTAAAGTGGTTAAAATTAACGAAGCAATCAAAAATGCTGTTGTATCGCACAAAGCGCTTATTGAAAGTGATATTGAAGCTCAAAGAGCCGAAATTATGGGTAAACTGGAAAAAGGCCAGGTATTGGAAGGAACGATTAAAAACATAACTGATTTTGGTGCATTCCTCGACCTTGGCGGCTTAGACGGTTTATTATACATCACCGATATTTCATGGGGACGTATCAACCATCCTACCGAAGTATTGAAGATGGATCAGAAACTGAACGTGGTGGTATTGGATTTTGATGATGATAAAAAACGTATCAGCCTTGGTTTAAAACAATTAACCCCTCACCCATGGGATACCCTTACAGAGAGCCTGAAAGAAGGTGAAATTGTAAAAGGTAAAGTTGTAAATATTGAAGACTACGGTGCGTTCCTCGAGATAATGCCGGGTGTTGAAGGTTTGGTTCACGTAAGTGAAATTACATGGGCCAATACACCTATCAACGCTAAAGAATTCTTCAAATTAAATGATGAGTACGAAGCTAAAGTTGTTACCCTTGATAAAGAAACACGCAAGATGAGTCTTTCTATCAAGCAGATGACCGAAGACCCATGGAGCACTATCGAAACTTCTTTCCCCGAAGGAAGTAAACACAATGGTGTTGTTAAAAATATCACTCCGTATGGTGTGTTTGTTGAATTAACAACCGGCATTGGCGGTATGATTCACATCAGCGACCTGAGCTGGTTAAAGCGTTTCAACAACCCGAATGAATATACAAAAGTTGGTAACGAAATTGAAGTAGTTATCATGAATATTGATAAGGAAGGACGCAAGCTTCAGTTAGGACATAAGCAAATTGAAGAAGATCCATGGAACTCTTTGGAATCTACATTCCCTGTAGGCAGCGAGCACGAAGGAACTGTTGTAAAGAAAGATGATAAAGGTGCCATTGTACAATTGCCTTATGGGCTTGAAGGATTTGCTCCTGCACGCCACTTAGCCAAGGAAGATGGTAAATCAGTAGGTGTTGATGAGATCGCTAAATTCCAGGTGATTGAATTTGACCGTAATGACAAGCGTATTGTTTTAAGCCATGCCCGCCTTTGGGAGCAGGTGATTGAAGAAGAAAAACAAGCGGTTATCAAAGAAAAGAAAGCCGATTTTGAAGTAACCAAAAAAGCTGTAAAAAGCTTACAAAGCAAAGTTGAGAAATCGACCTTAGGCGATATTGGTGCACTGGCCGACTTAAAGGCAAAGATGAAAAATAACGGAGCTGATGAAGCTGCTGCAACAGAAGAGCCAAAAGCTGAGTAGGAATTCGCCTTTTGGCGAGTTCTAAAAAATATGATCCCGTTCAGTTTAGGCTGAACGGGATTTTTTGTTTCATAGAAAAAAAGTAAATTTACAGTAAACGAAAACGAATATGAGTACAGCAACAGCATTAGACAAAGAGATAAACCAATACCTGCCTCAGTTAAATGTAAAACAGAAAAGAACTGTGCTTACTGTAGTAAAAACATTTATGGAAGACCAGCAGGACTGGTGGGATGAAATTGGAGAAGAACAACAAAAAGCAATTGATAAGGCATTAGCAGAAATGAAGGCCGGTAAACTTACTCCGCATAATGAGGTAATGAAAAAATATAAGAAATGGCTGAAGAAATAGAACTGGAAATTTTTTGGACAGACAGTGCGAAAATCAGCTTTAGCAAAATAGTAGATTATTTGCAGAAGGAATGGACAGACCGTGAAGTGGAGATTTTTGTAACCCGAACCGATGAATGGTTATCTACATTAAAACGTTACCCCTAGATGTGCCGACCTTCTGCCAAAAGAAAATATGCAAGGATTGGCATATTGGATAAACATACTCAAATAGTTTATCATTATAAACCCAGGAAAAAACCGATTGAATTATTACTTTTTTGGGGAATGAAACAAAACCCGGCTAAGTTTAAATATTGAAATTTCATTTAAAAGATTATTAAGAAAAAAGTTGGAGCCTGATAGGCTGGTCAGAGAATCCTTTCATCGGCATACCAATGGGGAGCTTTTAACAGAGCGAATAAAGTTTTAAGTCAGATTGTTTCTATAGTGTTTAATACTTTCGGCTATTTTTGAATTATCTTTTTAGAGAATGCAACATGACAAAGACAATCTCATGGTCCTGGAAATCGATAATAAAGAAAGTGATTTTTATTATCATCTTAATTGTTACCTGCCTTTTTGTGTTTTCAATTTTAAGCAGCAGTGTTACAAAAAACCTGGATAGTTATATATATGATCTTCCATTTGAAAAAGGTACAAAGCATAGAATTGTACAGGGGTATGGAGGTTTGTTTTCACACATGCATATAGCCGCATTGGATTTTAATATGGCAGTAGGAACACCGGTTTGTGCAGCAAGAGATGGTGTTATCTATGCATTTAAAGACGACAGCGACCAAGGTGGCCCTTTTCCTGAATATAAAAACAAAGCAAATTATATAATTATCAAACATAGTGATGGAAGTTATGGATGCTACTGGCATTTGAAAAAGAACGGTGTTGCTGTTAAAAATGGATTTGTTGCTAAGGGACAATTGATTGGATATAGCGGTAGCACCGGATTTATATTAAGGCCTCATCTGCATTTTTCAGTAAAGCAAAAATTAAACTATGAGAAGGATTCATTTGTAAGAACAAAATTTAAAACTTTTAACGGTATTCAGCTATTAAAAAAAGGTGGACTTTACGAAAGAGCTTTGAACTAATTTCCTCTGCTAACCTACTTGCTCAGTTTTGCTGAACGGTATTTTTTTTTGCCGGTGTTCCTACCCTTTTCGAAGCCCCGCCTGCCGTTGTTGTGTGTTAGTGTGTTAGCCAAAGCAGCATTGGCATCACCAACAACCAACAGGGTTCATTTATAACAAACTCCCTCAATTGCCCTGCCCTTCAGGGCAGGGATTAAATTGGCTCCTGCTTTTTGGCTTTAGCCAAATAATTTTATTTGGGCTAAAGCCAAAAGCATCTTTTAATTATTCACCGTACTAAAGCCCGCCCGGATGGGACTGGGGCGGTGAAATTAATTTTCGCCTTTCCACTGCCCACTCCAGTACCAGTTCTTTCTATATTTTTTCAGTAGTTTTAAGCAACAGTATAAATTTAACAACAACTTAAACTAACAACCATGGTAAATCTTGCCGACATTAATAAACTGTTTACAGAAAGCGATAAAATAAAACACCTTGTAAAATATTTGGAAGATGTTGGTGTACTTTTAAATAAACAGGAAGAAACGATCAATGCATTATCAGCATCCCAGGAAAGCATGAGTAATAGTTTAAACAGCCTTCGGGAGCATGTAGGTTTTCATGATCAGCATTTAAAATCACACGATCAGCATTTACAGTCGCACGACGAGCGGCTGGATATACGTAAATAAAATTGCTTAAATCAGGTAAAGCACAGCTTTTATACGAAGTGGCACAATTAAATATACCGGCGATTACCATTTTAAAATAACCAATACTTACACATGATGTTATTAAAGAGACTTGCGATTTTGTTTTATTGCCTGCTTGTAAGCAGCTGCCTTTTTGCTCAAAACAAAAAAGCAACACTTTCCAACATCATGCAAACATACCATAACTACAATATGTTTGATGGTGCAGTATTGGTTGCAGAAAATGGCAAGGTGGTTTACAAAGCCGCATTTGGTTTGGCAAACAGGGAGTGGAATATCCCCAACAAAACAGATACAAAGTTTATGCTTGGCTCTGTTTCAAAACCTATAACAGCTACGCTGATGTTGATACAGGTACAAAAAGGATTAATAGGTTTAGATAAAACCATAGCAGAATATTTACCCGAATTTAAAAATAAACCCGCTGCCAACATAACCATAAAACAATTACTCAGCCACACTTCGGGCATGCCCAACTATGATATCATAAAAGATTTTTTTCCAGGGATCAGCCGGCAAAATTTTACAAGGGAAGATTATGTAAAAGTATTTATGGATTCTGCACTTTCGTTTGAGCCCGGCTCCCGCTTTTTCTACAGCAGCTGGGGTTATTTTACATTGGGCTACATTATGGAAAGGGTTACCGGCAAATCGTATTCGCAAATGATGAAGGATGATATTTTCGACAAACTGCAGATGAATAATTCAGGCTCGTACCAGCATTTACAAATTGTACCTAACAGGGCTACAGGATACGATTATAGTTTTGGAGGCTTTACCAGCGCCGATTTTCGTGACCAGTCAAATACCATGGGAACCGGTGATCTGTATTCAACGGTAGAAGACCTCTTTAAATTTCACCTGGCCATATCAAATAATACTTTACTAAACAAAAAGTTGACTGATGAAATGCTGACACCAGGTATAAGACCGGCAAGATATGGCTATGGCTGGTTTAATCAAAACTTTAAATACACAAATGAAGATAGTGTTGCCGCTAATTTTCACCTGGGAATGACGGAGGGATTTATTTCCTTTATGCTCCGCATTCCAGCCAACAACAGTTTTACCATTATTTTATGCAACAGCTCGCCCACTGATTTTTTTGGAATAACAAAAAACATGGTTAAGGTACTTTATAACAGGCCTGTTACCGTAAAAGAACCCATACACAAAAAGACAGAAACAAACATAGCAAAAATGGGAGCAACTAAAGCTATTGAAGAATACAAAAAAATGAAAGCTGATACCGCACATTATTATGTTGACTGGATATCTATGAATTTTATTTCTGAACAGTTGTTAAACTTAAAAAGATATGAAGATGCCAGGCTTATTGCTGAAAATAATGTTGCTGAATTTCCTGAAAGGGATTTGGTAATGTTAACGATGGGTAATATTTACCTGGCACTAAACCGCAAAGAAGATGCTATCAGGTTTTATAAAAAAACGATGCAAATATATCCGGGTTACCAGGAAGCAAAAAACAGATTAAAGGAATTGGAAGGTAAATAAATAATTTACTTTTTACAGGTTACATAAACAATAATGGATCACCATTATAATTAAAATAATGGTTTGAAGTAAAGGAGTTACGTATATTTATGTAATATGCATTACGATTTTACAGTTTCAAATTTATATAAACAACTTTATGCTTAAGACAACTTTGATTTTTTGTTTATTTTTTGTCAGTTCGTTTTCCTTTGGCCAGTTAAAGGCAGACACCAGCAGAACAAATCTTAATGCCCTCTGCGACAGGTTTATGGAAACTTTTCAAACCGGTAAGTTTTCAGATGCGGTTCAGCTTTTAAAAATAAATTCAACATTGGGTGAACTGTTTATTGACGATTTAGGCAGAACCGTAGTTGAACAAATGAACAACATTAATACCAATTACAAAAAAATAACCGGGTACAGCCTTGTTGAAGAAAAAGAATTAAAAAATATCCTGGCCCGCAGGCGTTACATACTAAAATTTGAATTGCATTTCCTTACGTTTGATTTTTACCTGTACAACAATGGTTCCGGATGGACAATTTCGGGTTTTTATTATATCGACGATCAAAAGGGGCTTTTTTAAATGGCTTACCCGAATGTGTGAATGATATAATGCTATCCGGCAATTGTGTAACGTTTTACGAAAATAAAGGCTTCATATTTACCGCATGAAAAACGCAGCTATTGTTTTATTGATCAGCATGGCATTTATTTTATCGTGCACATCCAAAAATAATTCAAATGTTAAAGTGTTGCCGCAAAGGCAAAAACCCAAAACAAATACCTATCATCTTGCACAGGCAAAACAATGGTTGGCAACAAATACAACTGACAGTGCACAACTACAGCTTGTTTTTGCAGTGAACAGAACAGACGGTGAACATTTTGCAAAAATGGATTCGGTAATTATACCTGCTGATATGAGTGGCGATATTGCTTATTATCTTCCTTTTCCTTTGCAGGTTGCTTACCTGGATGATATTAAAAAGATCATTTTTTTCAGTTACCCAACACAAACATTTGCCACTTACGAAAACGGCATATTGATTTACACCGGCCCAACCAATATGGGCCGAAAAAAAGACCCCACACCAACAGGCCTCTTTTTTGCCAACTGGAAGGCGGAAGAAACAACCAGCACTTTTAATGATGAGTGGGAACTGCGCTGGAACTTTAATATTGAAAACAAAGCAGGTGTTGGATGGCATCGGTATAGTTTGCCAGGTTATCCCGAGTCTCATTCCTGTTTGAGGTTGCTTGAAAAAGATGCCCGTTACCTGTACGATTGGGCAGACCAATGGGTTCTGGATGACAAGGAGAGTATCAGGGCAAATGGCACACCTGTGATCGTTTTTGGCAATTTTAATTTTAATGCGCCCAAGCCATGGTTGCTATTAATTGCAAATCCGCATGCGCTTGATATTACCGAAGCCGAAATACAAAAACAAACTGCGCCTTATTTAAATAAAATTCTGATTGAACAGAAAAAAAGAGAAACTGGAAAGTAATTACATTAGTTATTACAGCATTTTTTTTAAGGTTCAATTTTTATCCGCCAGGATTAATTAAATTATATTTGCTAAAGCAATTCCTGTTTTTACAAACTTCAGCGTAGGCAATAGCGTTTATTACTTGTAAAACTTAGACTTATCTTTAGCCTGGTTAAAAAAATACTATGAAACTGCTCCTTGCTATTTTCCTGTTCTTCCTTGCCGGCTATTCATTTTCGCAGGAGAATGGCCAAAATAAAATTTCCGACAGTGGAAAAATTGAATTTAAGAAACAAAACGATGCGGAGAAACCAGACTATTCAACCGCATACCGGATATTAAAAAACCAGGTAAAACAATATCCAAACAATGCCGAACTGCATTATTTTTTTGGATATACTATTGACCGGATGAATGCATTTGATGGCAGCACCATGTTTGAACTTAAAAAAGAAAAAACACTGCAAGCAAGCGCACATTTTGAAACAGTTAATAAACTGGAACCTGTTTACAAAGGCGAAATAGTGATACTTGATCCTTATGCAAAACTCAGCTCTGTCTGGGGCAGCCTGGCACAGGCATACCTGTTCAGAAAGCTGAAAGACAGTGCTGCATGGGCTTTTAAGGAAGGTAAAAAAAGAGGAGCCTTTATTGAACCGGTACTGGAATATAACCGGCAACTGCTGAACAGTTGTGCAAAAAATGCGATACTGGTAACCTTTGGTGATAATATAACCATCCCTGCATGGTATTTACAGGAAGCCGAAAATTACAGAACAGATATAACTATTGTAGATGCCAGCCTCATCAATACAAGCTGGTATTCGAAATACCTTAAAAACGACAGAGGCTTGCGAATTGGTTTTTCCGATAAAGAAATTGACAGTATTGATTATGTTGAATTTAAACCTCGCTTTATAACCATCAGTAATCTCAATAAAAAAGAAGAGAAATTTACCTGGGAACTCAGGCCTACTTATTTAAATAATTATATTTTAAAAGGCGACAGGATATTACTGAATATTTTAAAAGAAAATTTATTTAACAGGGATATTTATTTCAGTTACAACTCCGACAGTACCTGGAACCTTTTTTTAGAAAATTATTTTATGGAAGATGGGCTGGTGAACAAAATTTTAAAAAAGGGAACTGATATAAATGCAGTTGCCGATTCTGTTTCTGTTAATTTAAAAAACTACACAATTGACAAATTAAGTACAGCTGAAATTACAAAATCAAAAGATGCCATACAGTTGCTGAATACTTATCGCTGGATGTATTACACCAATATTGTACGTTTGCTCAACAATAAACAAAAACGTAAAGCTGGCAGGTTAAAAGATGAAATGCTGATTAAATTTCCGGAGGAAAAATTACCTTACATGTCAGACACACAAAAAGCATACTTCGATAAATTGTTTTTAGAATTTGACTAAATCTGTGAAGGTGAACACAAAACAAGCATACGACAATTGGTCGGCGCAATACGATACCAATATTAACAAAACCAGGGATATGGAAGGCTTGGCATTACAGCAAACATTAGCCGGTATCAGCTTTTACAGTTGCCTTGAAATTGGTTGTGGCACCGGCAAAAACACGGCCTGGTTGCTTACCAGGGCAAAAGAAATAACAGCCATTGACCTTTCGGAAGCCATGCTTGCAAAAGCAAAAGAAAAAATAAATTCAGAAAAAGTAAATTTTGTACAGGCCGATATTTTGCAACCCTGGGATTTTGCAAACAAAAAATATGATCTTGTAAGTTTCAGCCTGGTGCTTGAGCATATTGAAAAACTGGAACCGATTTTTTTAAATGTTTCAAAAATTATTGCTGATGGTGGTTTTGTTTATATTGGCGAGTTGCATCCTTTTAAGCAATATGCCGGCAGCAAGGCCAGGTTTAATACAGATAAAGGCGAACAGGTAGTTACCTGTTTTAATCATCACTTGTCAGATTTTATACAGGCCGCAAAAAAATATGGTTTTAATATTGTTGACATGAAAGAGTATTTTGATGACGACGACCGTACTGCAATTCCAAGGATATTAAGTATACTTTTTATAAAAACAGCCGGATGAATTGACCGGTTTGTTTTTACAGTTGATTCTGATTACATTTAATAAAAAAACATGAAACAGTTATTTATTACAGCGCTTTTACTTTTTAGCATCAACTGTTGCATGGCGCAGGTTAGTTATTTTAAAGGCGAATGGACCATTATAAATAAACACGATCTTTTTACCGGCATTTTTAAAATCGCTGTAAAAAAAGATGGTACCGCCAAAGCTGAAATAGTATGGACCTACCTGGCTACCGATAGCAGCAGCCAGGAACTGGTTGAAATGTACAAAGGAAAAAAAGGAAAGAGGGGAATTGAATACCTGGAAGGCAGATTTGATGCAGCTACCAATGATTTATATTTTAAAGGCAAACAAAAAGATGACCCAGATATGATATTGGGCCTTGATAAATACCATGTAAAACTGGCTGCCAATAAACAGGCTATTTATGGCACCACCGAAACTGAAGGAACCAATGAGGGTTTACTGTATGCGGTTAAAATAACCAACTCAGCAGGCCAAAAAGAATTTCTTGCAGCAAAAGCCAAAGTAAAAAAATAATTTTAGTTTTTAATTAATCAACTTAGATGAAAAAAAATATTATTATTAAGTGGAGTTTATTATTGACCCTGTTTTCATGCAACCAGATGACCCGTGAAGATGATGGCGTAAAACGAAACCAGGCTGGCATTAATTATATGAATGCAGGTAAATATGAACTGGCATTAACAGAGTTTACCCAAGCCATTAAAGATCCAAAACTGCCGGATGATGCAAAAGGCACCATTTACCGCAATATTGCTTTAACTTATGGTGAGCTGGAAAAAAAAGATTCTTCCATCCATTATTACACAATTGCAGCCAAACTTTTCAAAAAAAACAGTTACGATTACCTGGTTAATATGGCTGGTGTTGATCTGCATAAGGGCCAAACACAAAATGCATTAAACAAATTACTTAAAGCCTCGGCGCTAAACCCCGAAGACCTGAGTGTAAACAATACATTGGGCCTGATTTACCTGGGCGATTACGGCGATGAATTTGCCGACCCGGAAAAGGCCTTACCTTATAATAAAAAAGCTGATGCAATCAGCAGCAACAGAATTACAGAAGATATTCTTGGCCGCAATTATTACGACCTGGAAAATTATGAAACCGCAGAAATGTATTATGAGAAAATTCATACCCAATACCCGGAGATATTGTCTTATACATTAAGTACAGCTATGATAAAATATAAACTGAAAAAGAATGAATATGCTGAGATGCTGTTTAACCAGGTAATTGCAAAGGACAGCAGTTATACAGAAACCATTGAAACATTTAAAGCTAATAACAGGTAAACTATTTTAATATTTATTTAAAATCAACTGTGCAGTTCGCTACATATTTTTCATACAAACTATTTAACATACCTGAATATCACAATACCGTTTATCGAAAACAGAAATTATTTATTGGTAGACAAGTTCTTCGCCTTTGTAAAAAGTAAACTCGATTCTCTTGTGATATATTCTACGTCAGTTATCGGATAATCTTTAAATTCTTTACGACCTATCAATCTGCCATCTTTGAAGTATAAATAAACAAACCCATGGTTATTAGGACGCTCTTTTGATCTGTTATGTATGACTTTGACCAACTTGTCATTTAAAAAGAAGTATTTGTATTCACAAGAGGAATCACGTTTTTTTTGGGAATTGTAAAAGCTGATACGATCTACAATTGAATACAAAACTTTATTCGATTTTAAATAAAAATAAGCAGTTCCTGTTTTACGGGTGCCGATTTTTATTTTCGTAAGATGCCCTGGATTTTTAGATGCAGTCTTGTCTAAAAGACTATCAATTGTGTACATTTCATCCTGAGCCTCACTTTTGATTGAGAAGAAAAGTAAAGAGAGAAAGATAAAAATTATTTTCATCATATATTTTCGTACAAAAGCCATTAGGAATTCATATATATGAAAGCCGTCTTTTACAGTATTCGTTCTTCATTTTATTTCCCAAACACTTTCTTCAAAATATCCGTAACCTGCGCAGCAGGGTCTTTACGAATTTTTTGTTCCTCAAGGCTGATCTTTAAAAACAACCCGCTTAAAGCCCTTTCTGTTACATGGGCGGTAAGATCTGTGTTTACCTGGTTGCTTGAAAACCTGTTGTAATTAGTGAATACATCTTTCCAGTATTTGGTAGCATCTGCTTTAACCAAAGCCTTTTCAATTACGGGCCGGAATTTTTCGGTGAGTTCTTTTGTGGTTACCGATTTTAAATAATCGGTTGCAGCAAAATCGCCGCCACGCAATATCTGCAGGCCATCTTTTATAGTTATGCTTTTAATGGCATCCCAAAAAATAGTCCCCACTCCGCTGGCGGCATCTTCGGCTGCACGGTTCATAGATAGGATTGCTTTATCAACCATATTGCCCATTCCAAAATTGCGAAGGGTTCTCTCTACTTTCTTTGCTTCTTCGGGCATTAAAATCTTAATGGCTGCATCGCCAAAAAATCCATCAAGTTTGCTTAATCTTTTGCTGCTGCTGTCGGTACCCACCCGTAAGGCATCTTTTAATCCGCTGATAATATCATCATTGCTTAGGTTGCCTGCATTTGGAGAAACGGTTTTGGAAACTTTATCAAATAATCCTTTAACACCCTGTGCCGATACGGATTGAAAACCCGTAAAAACAACCACGAACAATAATATAATTTTAGTCATCATTTTAATTTTACAATACATTACAAAAATAAAGCCATGGATGCTAAGAAAGGGTTAAATAATGTTCTTCTTTAGTTAATCTCAGTTTGAATTACCGCTTTAATTAATGAGCTGTCAGCCTGAGGCACTCATAAAAAAAGTTTAAGCTCTTTGCAAATGACAATAAGAAAATTTTTTCTCAGCTTCGCTGTGAAAAAAGGCTTGCCACAAAGGCTCGAAGGCACGAAGTAGAAAAATGCTTCGCATTT
>JANOVD010000050.1:0-1905 GCA_031417255.1 Chitinophagaceae bacterium | reverse complement strand
GCTGCGTAGATATTTTTTTACAAACACCCTGATGGTTTGGCCATAAATCTCTTTATTAAAATCAAAAATATTTACTTCTGTAACCCGTATCTTTCCATTAACTGTGGGCCTGAAACCGATGCTCATCATACCTTTATAGGTTTTGCTTTCTACCTCAGTATAAACCGCATAAATACCATCTCCCAAAGTAATCTTCTCTTCATCGGTACTTTTTAAATTGGCAGTAGGGTATCCAATTGTGCGACCTATTTTATCACCATCAAAAACTTTGCCCTCAAAGAAAAAATTGTAACCCAAAAAATTATTAGCTTCATCTACATTGCTGTGCAGAATAGCATTGCGGATATTTGTACTGCTCACTTTTATTGCATTGAGTATATGTTCGGGTATTTCTTTTAACCTGTACTTATAAACAAGTGCTTTTTCTTCCATCAGTTTATAATCGCCGCTGCGTTCTTTTCCAAATCGGTGGTCGTACCCAATAATGATGGTATGTGGCTTGAATTTTTCTACCAAAAAATCCTGTATATATTCTTCGGCAGTCTGGTTGGCAAAATAATCGGTGAAGGGAACGATGACCAAATGATCAATGCCGGTTTTTTCGAGCAATTCAATCCTTTCGGATAAGGTATTTATCAGCCTTACCCCGGTAATTACTGATGAAACCACTTTACGGGGATGCGGATGAAAAGTAATGATTACAGATTCGCCGTTGGCTGTAGCAGCCTCTTTTTTTAAGTTATCAATAATCTGGCGGTGGCCAAGATGAACCCCATCAAAAGTACCGATGGTTATAACGGCATTTTTAAATTGGGGCAGATTTGCTATATCACGGTGTATTTGCATAATTTAAGAAGTGCAAATCTAATTGATAATTTTATAATGGATATTGGATAATTGCTTTGTAATTTGCGGCAGTTTAATTCTTAATTCTTAATTCTTAATTCTTAATTCTTAATTCTTAATGTCCCTTTACTCCAAACGTGGCGTATCTGCCCAAAAAGAAGAAGTACATGCTGCGGTTAAAAATCTCGACCAGGGTTTGTATCCTCATGCATTTTGCAAAGTGTATCCCGATTTTTTGGGTGGCGATGATGATTTTGTAAACATTATGCATGCTGATGGAGCCGGCACCAAAAGTATCCTGGCTTATTTGTATTGGAAAGAAACAGGCGATATTTCCATTTGGAAAGGCATTGCACAAGATGCCATTGTGATGAACCTGGATGACCTGCTTTGTGTGGGCATTTATGATAATATTGTTTTCAACTCAACTATCGACCGCAATAAAAACCTGATTTCCGGCGAAGTGCTGGAGCAAATCATTACCGGCTCTCAGGAATTATTTAATCAGTTAAAAACTTTTGGTGTAAACATACATTACCTGGGTGGCGAAACAGCCGATGTAGGCGATGTGGTACGTACCATTGCCGTAAACGGCACTATGACCAGCCGCTGGCCAAAAAACAAAATCATCAGTAACGAAAAAATAAAAGCGGACGATGTGATTGTTGGCTTTGCCAGCTACGGGCAATCAACTTACGAAACTGCCTACAACAGCGGCCTTGGCAGTAATGGACTTACCAGTGCAAGGCATGATGTGTTGAGTAAATTTTATGCTGAAAATTTTAAAGAAAGTTATAATACAGGGTTGGATGCGGAAGTTGTTTATATAGGCAAACATCGTTTAACAGATTCGTTGAACGTTGTTGGTTGGCCGTTGGCCGAAAAGAACCAGGCAGCTACAACCGAACAACGAACAACGACCATCGGGCAACTATTGCTTTCTCCAACCAGAACTTATGCTCCGGTGATGAAAGGTTTACTGGAAAATCATTTTGATAAAATACACGGGCTTATCCATTGCAGCGGTGGTGGGCAAACCAAGTGTATGAAATACCTGCC
>JANOVD010000049.1:0-2811 GCA_031417255.1 Chitinophagaceae bacterium | reverse complement strand
AGCATACAGGTTGCTTTCACTTACATAAGCCACAGTTTTTCCGTCGGGCGAAAATTTTGCAAACATCAAAGACTGAGATGCAAGGCCCTTGCCTAATTTCTTTAATTTATTGGCAATGATATCGTAAACCCAATAATCGCCCCGGGTTTTGTAGCGCCATACCTTTGCTGTATTGGTAAAAAGTAATACCCTGGTATAATTGCTGTTAAACTGATAAAATTGAGGTACTATTAATTTTTTTGTTACCGGATCGGAGATCTGCGAATTTTTAATAATCACCGTTTCTTCTTCGGTTTTGGGATCTACCTGGATTATATTACCATCTTTGAGTTTTGTATATGAACTCCCATCTGCGGTCCAGTTTATCCTGCCACCTTGCCCTTGTGTAAACTGTACAATACAGATAAATAATATGAGTACCCTGATCTTAAAAAATGTCATATTCATTCGTTTTGAAAATTAAAAATACGTAATTACACTAACCTTTAAGCAGCATTGCTTTAAAAGCATTTAATTTTGTTTAAATGGAAAAAGAAAAACTACGGCTCGACAAATACTTATGGGCTATTCGTATGTTTAAAACCCGTAGCCAGGCCGGCGATGCCTGCGACAATGGCAAAGTAAAATTTAACAGAGAAAATACCAAAGCAAGCCGGGCTGTGCAGGTGGGTGATGAATATGAAGTAAAGACCGAAAGCAAACGTTGGGTAATAAAAGTAATCGGCTTATTATTTAAAAGAGTACAATACAGCGAAGCCATAAAATTTTACACAGATATTACACCTCCCGAAGAACTGGACCGCATACAATTTCAGGCGGCTGTTTTTCATACGGGTAAAAGAATGAGCAAACAGGGCCGGCCTACAAAAAAAGATAAAAGAAATCTGGATGATTTTATGAAAACCCCCTCCGCCCCCTGAAGGGGGAACCTGCATCCTTAAAATTAAAGTTTCATTCATAAATCAAAACAGATTTATCATCTCTTATTTAAAAACATAAATGTTTAGCTTTACAAATGACTAAAAGAACTCTGAATTATTTTACACTAAAAGCTCCGCCGTTTGGCGGATTGGGTAATGAAAATTGATATCATTTCTGTGGTTCCTGATTTACTGCAAAGCCCCTTTGCTCATTCCATTTTAAAAAGGGCGAGGGATAAAGGTTTGCTTGAAGTGAACGTAATTAATTTGCGTGACTACACCACGTATGCCAGGGCACAGGTAGATGATTATGCATTTGGCGGCGGTGCCGGCATGGTAATGATGATTGAACCATTGGTTAATGCCATTGAAAGTTTGCAAAAAGAAACTATCTACGATGAGGTTATTTTTTTAACCCCCGATGGCGAAACATTTAACCAGCAAATGGCCAACCGGCTTTCGTTGAAAAATAATTTATTGCTCATATGCGGCCATTATAAAGGAGTAGATCAACGGTTCAGGGATCATTTTATTACCAAAGAAATCTCAATTGGCGATTATGTTTTAAGCGGCGGCGAACTGGCTGCTGCGGTTTTGGTTGATGCCATTGGCAGGCTGATACCCGGCGTATTGAATGATGAAACATCTGCATTAACAGATTCGTTTCAGGATAATTTACTGGCACCACCCGTTTATACCAGGCCCGAAGAATTCCGTGGCTGGAAAGTGCCGGAAATTTTAATGAGCGGTAATCATAAACTGATTGAAGAATGGAGGCATGATGAGGCAGTTAAAAGAACAGAAGAAAGGAGACCGGATCTGCTCAATAGGCAATAAGCAATAGACAACAAGCAATTTGCAAAATAAAAGAAGTTACATTGCCTATTGTCTATTGCCAATTGCCAATTTAATTCTTCCTCGCCCAAACAAACTCTGCAAAGCCCAATACGTCCCAAAAAATATTTCCAATTAATTTTTTGCCCCTTACCCACCTGCCGATGATCCTGAAGGGCATAGCCATCATAAAAAAAACATTTCTCCTGGTACAGGCTTTTAAAACAGTGCAGTTGTTGTTGGTGAACAGCTTTGTTAATTCTGCAACAGAATATACCCTTACATGGGTATCATCATCTTTAAAGTTCAATGTGCCTTCCATCGAAGGAAGGGTAGTACTTTTTTGTCCGGGATACTCTGCATATAGATAACCTCCGCTTTTTAATTTGGGTAAAAGGCCTTTAATAACTTCATCACCATTGTACAAATGTTCTATAACATGAACCATGTTAATGGCGTCAAAATAATTATCAGGAATGGAAGAAAAATCAAGCTTGGTAAGGTCCATCTGGTAAAATGCGGTCATGGCTGCATAATCCGTTTCATCGTTGTTGAATGCTTTGGTGAGATCAACTCCATGATAAACACAGTTGGGGAACACCCTGAGTGTTTTACTGGCCGAGTGATTGCCTGAGCCAATATCAAGCAATGTAAAGGGTTTATTACCGAAAGCCTTTTTTAAATAAATAAATTTATTGATAAAGGAGGAGGCAAATGCTTTAAAATTCATGCGCAAAGATATGTATCTGGTTTATCAAAAAAATATCCCACAAAGTATCAAAGTACACAAAGAAAAAATACTTTGTGAGCTTTGCGGCTCTTTGTGGGACAATTAAATTATTCTTTTAATCAATCCTTCTTTACTCCAATAACCGGCAACGCTTTTTCCCTGATCATGGCATTTAACTTAACAAGATCTTCATCCATAATTTTTTTAAGTTTATTCAACTGTACATCTGCCTGGCCACCTAATTCTGCAAAAGCTTCTTTTACCTGTTTTGCAGGGGCACTATTGCCGCTTACTGCAAAATCGTACAGGCCCGAAATTTTATCATCA
>JANOVD010000048.1:0-2235 GCA_031417255.1 Chitinophagaceae bacterium | reverse complement strand
GGTATGATAAAGTGGTGCGATTGGTACAGCCTAATGTCAAAAATTTTCCACCGAATGCACTTAACCTGTTGGAGCTGCGGAGAGTGAAGTTGAAATAATAAAGCCGTCCTATTTTAAATGGGACGGCTTTCAATCAATGTTTTAATTTTTCCTTAAACACTTTTCGGAACTTATCTAATTTGGGTCGTATAACCATTTGGCAATAGGGATTTGAATTTCCGTTTAATTCAAAATACTGCTGATGATAATCTTCTGCGGGATAAAATTTACTGGCAGCGGTTATCTCCGTAACAATTGGTTTGTCAAAAGCACCGCTTTTATCTAATTCCGTTCTATATTTTTCTGCCTTTTCTTTTTGTTCGGGATTGTGATAAAAAACACCACTGCGGTATTGCGTACCCACATCTGCACCCTGGCGGTTAAGTGTTGTGGGGTCATGGGTTTCCCAAAATACTGCCAGCAATTCATCAAAAGTAATTTTAGCAGGGTCATATACAATTTCTAATGCTTCTGCATGGCCGGTAGTTCCTGTACAAACTTGTTTGTAATTAGGGTTTTCAACTTTACCACCGATATAGCCAGAAGTAGCACTGATAACGCCATCCAATTCTTCAAAAACTGCTTCGGTACACCAAAAGCATCCATTGGCAAAAGTGGCTTTTTCTACTACAGGCAGGGCTTCTTGATTTTTCGGTTCCATATTATTTTTATCCGTATTTAATTTAGTAATAGTAGTTGATTTTTGTCCGCAGGAAAAAAGGGTTATTAGTCCTATGATTGCTGACATCAGCTTTGTTTTCATAATACCTGATTTTATTTCCACCATATAAATTTCGTGCAATTTAGCTTCATGGCAAGTGGTTGTTTTGTAAGTTGCACGACATAAGCTGTTTTTTGCAGGTTCATTAACATTGGAGGTCGGAACTCTGTTCTGTGTTTTTAACCTTAAATAGTAACAAATTTATTTACGAACGGTTCAATAAAAAAGATGTATTATGAAATTTGTTATTATTATTTTAACAACCGTTCTTTTTTATACCTTATAAACAGCGAAATATAAATTGCCTCCTTATTCTATATTGCCCTGAAAATGAAAATAAAAGAGAAATAAACCAGCTTGCGCCAGACTCGTTAATTTCGCATCTCATTAAAACCGCAGCGACGAAGCAGGTATGAAACTTTTTCCCGAATCAGCATACATACAACTTGAGTTTAACAAGGTAAAAGAACTGCTGGCAAATTATTGCCAGACAGAGCATGCCCGTACTAAAGCACAGCAACTGCGCATTCATACCCGGAAGGAATTTGTGGAAACCGAATTGAGACAAAGCCATGAGTACCGGCAATTAGTGGTTAACAGTATTTATTTCCCCAATGATTATATTCTCAATCTCTCCAAAGAATTAAAACTGCTGTCCATTCCCGGCGCAGTCCTTAGTGGCGAAGAACTACAGATGATAAGAAAGCTATCGGAGAGTATTGAAAAAATTTTCCGTTGGTTTGATGCAGAAAGAAAAACAGCTTACGGGGCATTGGCAAAAGTTATCAGCAACACTTATTTTGAAAAAGTAATTGCTGAAATGATTAATGATGTGCTGGATGATTACGGTCAGGTAAAAGATAATGCTTCGGAAGACCTTCAGTATATCCGGATGAGTTTATATCGTAAACGAAATGAGTTACGACGGCTTTTTGATAAGATAGTGGCCAAGTTGAATAAGCAAGGACATCTTGCAGAAATAGAAGAAAGCTTTATGAATGGCCGCAGAGTACTGGCAGTTTTTGCCGAGCAGAAAAGAGTTGTAAAAGGAATTTTGCACGGAGAAAGTGATAGCCGTAAAACAGCTTTTGTAGAACCGGAAGAAACCATTGAACTCAATAACCAGGTAAATGAACTGGAGAATGATGAACGAAGGGAAGTATATCGTATCCTGCGTGGGCTTACTGCAAAACTATCCGTGTATTCACCATTGCTTACTACTTATCATGCAGTAATTGGCGATTATGATTTCATCAGGGCCAAGGCAAAGCTGGCAGCAGAAATAAAAGGGGAGTTTCCCTTGGTTACCGATAAAGCCCATGTTCATTTGGTGCAGGCTTATCATCCTTTATTATATCTGTACAATCAAAAAACAAATAAACCAACTATACCTGTTACTATTACTTTGGATGATGCCCAAAGGATACTTGTAATAAGCGGCCCTAAGGCAGGGGGTAAAACGGTTACATTAAAAA
>JANOVD010000047.1:0-5231 GCA_031417255.1 Chitinophagaceae bacterium | reverse complement strand
TATACACCTGTAGCAGGCTACCTCGATTTGAGAGAGGCTGTTTGCGCAAAACTTAAAAGGGATAATGATCTTGACTATACACCCGACCAGGTTGTTGTAAGTACAGGCGCCAAGCAAAGCATTGCCAATACAGTTATGTGTATTGTTGATAAAGGAGATGAAGTGATTATTCCTGCTCCTTACTGGGTTTCGTATTCTGAAATTGTGCGGATGGCTGGCGGCGAAGTTAAAATTGTAAACACATCCATTAAAAACGGGTATAAAATTACAGCAGCCGAACTGGAGAAAGCGATAACTGCAAAAACAAAACTGTTCATGTTTTCGTCGCCGTGCAATCCCAGCGGGGCCGTTTATTCAAAAGAAGAATTGACCGGACTGGCAGAGGTGTTTAAAAAACATCCCGATGTTTTTATTTTGAGCGATGAAATATATGAGTTTATAAATTACGAAGGCAAGCATCAAAGCATTGCCCAATTTGATTTTTTAAAAGACAGGGTAATTGTTATTAATGGTTTGAGTAAAGGATATGCCATGACGGGCTGGCGGCTTGGTTATATTGCTGCACATGCATCCATTGCAAAAGCCTGCGAAAAAATTCAGGGACAAATTACAAGTGGCGCAAATGCTGTTACACAACGGGCAGCCATTGCTGCCTTAACCGGTGATATGAAACCAACCGCCACGATGGTAGCAGCATTTACAAAACGAAGGCAAAGAGTAATGGAATTAATTGCAGCAATACCGGGCATAGTTTGCAGCGAACCGCAGGGGGCATTTTATGTTTTTCCGCAGGTAAACCTGTATTTTGGTAAAGCTGATGGTGATGATAAAATTGAAAATGCTGATGATCTGTGTATGTACTTATTAAACAAGGCCCATGTTTCAACCGTAACCGGCAAGGCTTTTGGAGAACCCGGTTGCATCCGTATTTCTTTTGCCAACAGTATGGAAAATATTGAAAAGGGATTTGGGAAAATTAAAGAAGCGTTGGCCAAATTAAAATAATAAGAGAACGATTTTATTGTAATTACAAAGAATAATCTTCTATTAAAAAACATATTCTTCTTAAGACAAGGTCTTCGATGCTGCCGGGCACCACATTTTTAGGTTTGGAGATCTGGTATAGTTGATATCCCCGGTCTTTTTTTGTTAATTGCGGTGAAAAATTTCCCCGTACATGAGCAATCTGTTCCGTCTCGAGGGATATTTCTGTTAATGCGGCTACTGAATTATTATAATTACTCTGACTTTCCAACACAGGTATTTGATAATTCATTGTGCCTACAGGCCGGTTTACAACCCCACTTCTTTTTGTGCCAATCCTTACTCCATCCTGCATAATTATTTTATCGTCAATAATACTTACTGGTTTTGTTCTGTCCCGTATAACCTGTTCATTAAAATACCTGGTTTCATTAAGGTGATCGTTAAACTCATTAATTTTTGCCTGTAATGCCGCCTTTCCCGGATATTTTTCTTTAAAATACATGAAGTTCTTAGCGTTGAGCCCGTTGTTATCAATCAGTTTATAATCACGGATTATTTTTGCTAACACAATTGGAAAAGCTTCATCCTGAATATAAACAGCAACGGTATCATTAAGGGGTGGAAAACTAATCTCATAATAATAAAACGGCTTTAACTCATCAACCGGTTCATTAAACTTAATCACTTCGGCTTTTATCAAAACATAATCACTGAAGCTGTACACTTCCATATTGTACCGCTGGGGTGAATTGCTGAGCCATTTTGTATACAAAGCAACCGGCTTATTGTTTATAAAAATAACAGAATCATTTAATCTTACATCCTGTGCAGGTAAGGCCAATGCAATAAAGCATACAAACAAAGCAGAAATAACTTTTTTCATTTAAAGTAATTTTAAAACGAATTGAATAATGCCTGTTTACTCAAACAACTCCAGTTTATTTTTTGGCCTGCGGTTATCGAGCCATTTAAATCCTTTTAATTCTTTTTTATCGGCAGGTATATCCTTAATGGGAAATAAAGTACCATCAACATTATTTACAAATTTTATTTTGTTCAATTCCTTCTTTACAAAATAAATATCTATCTGGTCGCCACTGCTGCGGTTCATACCAACATAGGCGCTGTCATCATCCTGCGGATAAAAAATACTTTCGGCAGGACTGCCTTTTACCCGTACATAATCTATTGATCCATCAACAAAGTATCCGTTCAGGGTTCGGCCGGCAACCTGGTTAAACATACCTTCTTTTGTTTTACTGATGATCATACCATTGTTAAAAACATACAACCTTTTTGGTTTTTGGTTTTGGGTGTACATGTACAGGGTATCGCCGGTTATCTGCGAATTGTCGTTCCATACAACCGGTTCGCCAAATAATTTAAAAGTTGAGTCGGCAGTGGAGTAGTGCAGGCTGTCGCTTACTGCCTGTAACGAATCATTAAAAATACGAACGTGGTGAAAACCTAAAAAATACCTGATGGTTGTATCAGCATCTTTGGTTTGTACAACCAGTGTTGTTTTTAAAGTATCTTTCTGAATAATCATTTTTCTTTCCAGGCTGTCGTATTTACGCAGGCCCGAAAAAAGTGTATCAGCAGCAATATAGGTACTGTCGCCATCTCTGTGAATGATCATGACTGGTTTGCGGCTGGCTAAAAAAGAATTCAAAGTTAAGTCGGCAAATATTTCTCCGCCCAATACAATAACCCTGTTAATACTGTCAACCAATTTGGCATTACCCTGCATTTGTAACGTGTTACTTCTTTTATCAAATACAATTATTTTGGCAGAACCTCTGCGTGAACTGTCGCTAAAAGATGCACCATCTGTAAAAATGGCTTCGCCTGTTATTAAATCATATGTTCCTGCATTCGTGTTGATGATACTTCCATCTTTGCCAACAATACGGGTTTTGGCAATAAATGTGGCAATATTTGTTTTAATGTTGTAGAGCAAACTGTCTGTCCAGATATCACGGTCAGGATCTTTCAGGTGTACATTGTTTTTAAAATAAACATCTTTGGTATCAGAATAATATACACCATCACGGCTGGTTAATATTGTTTTTTCATTTACTACACGTCCGCCGTTTTTGTAAGTTGCAATGCCGGTTCGTAAATTATATTCCAGGTCATCGGTGTACAGGGTTCCTTTTTTATCAGTAAGTTTTACATTCTTTTTTAAATAGGCTATCCGTTCTTCACCTACATAGCGCAGGCTTTGTGCGTATGTATGTATGCTGTCGTTATCGTTTATGTGAATATTGCCATAAGCCTCAACAATATTTGTTTTACGGTTAATGGTAGCGCTGTCGCAATAAAATGTAGTGAGGCCTTCTTTAATGATAACATTGCCGGCAATGGTTTCAAGCGTTGTAGTTGAATCAATGGTTTTAAACCTTAAACTTTTGCCCTGGATAATTTGTATAGACCGTATCGTGTCTCCGGTTGTATTTGCATTAACAATCTGCCCACCGGGACCTGCGGTCTGTGCGGCAGTTTGATAACTGCAGGCAATTAAAAAAAGAATAATCCGCAGGACCCTGTGGGAAATTTTGCTGATGGTAAATTTAAATCCCAAGGTTTCTGTTTTTGATTGGCCTGTAAATTGGGGTTTTTATTTTATAACAGAATGGTAAAATTATTTTTGTTTAAGGTAAGGTGCATTTACTGTATCCGGTAAAGGAACAGTTAATCCGGTACTGGTATTCTTTTTACCGAATACCGAAATGTTAATGTATCGTTTTGGATTTGTTTTTAAATCATCAATTAACAGGTTGAGTTTATTGGCTGTTGCTGTAAGGTTATTGTAGAGTTTGGTATCGTTCAGTAATAAACCGGCAGTGCCTGTTGTGGTGTTTAATTTACCGATGGTTGATTTCAGATCGCCAATGGTTGCATTTAAAGTATTCAGTGTTTGTTGCAAATCTAAATTTGAAAGATTGGTAGCTGTTTTATCCAGGTTACCCACCATATTGGTGATCTTGGCGCTGTTTTTATCCAGGCCAGCAGTAAATGAATTAAGATTATTGAGTGTACCGGCCAGTGCGCCTGTTTGTGTGTTCAGTAAAATCTGTAATGATGCAGATGCACCAATAAGATTGGCGGTTGTTTTATTCAGATTTTCAAGTGTTGCGCCGATATTATTTTTTGCATTGGGATCAAGAATATGGTTAACACTCATCATGATTGAATCAATAGAAGTAACCGCTTTGGTAACCTGGTAAAGCACCGGGTCTACTTTGCTCAATACATCAGTAAAAATACCTGAAGATGGTTTTGTAGAAATGGTATCGTTTTTAGGGATATATTCTTTGGCATCGCCCAATGTTATTTCAACACTTGTAATACCAAGTAAAGATGGTTTTATAATGGCAACAGAATTTACAGGGATGTTCACATCTTTGGTCATCGTCATATTCACCAAAATCTCCTTCATGTTTTTATCGGTGGTAATACTGTACACGGTTCCCACCTGCAGGCCGTTTATCATTACCGGGTTTGAGTTTGCAAGCCCCTGCACATTTGTATATTTTGCAAACAGGGTATGGCTTTTTCCAAAAAAAGTTTTTCCTTTTAAAAAATTAAAGCCCAAAACCAAAAGTACGATGGCAATGGCAGTTAAGGCACCTATTTTTGTTTCGTTCGAAATTTTCATGATGGTTTAAACTAAACCTATAAGGTTTTTAAAACCTTATAGGTTTGAGCGTAATTTAATTATTATTCTTTAATTCAAATCTTACCAAAGCATTATTTTTAAGATCGGCCGATAAACGTATTTCATGCCTGCTGGTACCGTCGGTTATTATCATCAGCGCTGTATTTGGCGGAATGCTTCCCAGGTTATCGGCATATAAAACCAGTTCATTGTTTTTCCCGGGTTCTATTGTCAGCGTAAAAGAATATGCATTTGCAGTGATTGATTTTTTATCAACGATCAAATCCTTATTAAAATAAACCGAAACAATATCATTATCTATATCACCATCATCATACAGGTCAACTTTTATTGTTTTGCTTTTAACCTGTATGGTTTTTGTGTCTTTAACGGTTCGTTTTTCAAAATCGGGTGATGCATCAGTTGTTTTTTTATCATTTGCAGTTGTAACCGGTTTGTTATTGTTGTTTGAGCTTTCAACCTGTACTTTATATCGCTGCACTGCTTTGGTTATGGCTTCAGCAAGTTCCTGCTGGCCTTTTTCGCTGTTGATATAACGTTCATCTTCGGGGTTATTGATAAA
>JANOVD010000046.1:0-2633 GCA_031417255.1 Chitinophagaceae bacterium | reverse complement strand
ATTTTAATGTAGGTGCAGTAGCCAAAATGGCTAATGGCGAAATAGTAGCCGGAACCAACCAGGAAAATGCTTCTTACCCCGTAGGTATTTGTGCAGAAAGGGTTTTATTGTCATCAGCCGCTACATTGTATCCCAATATTGCCATTGATACCATTGCCATCAGTTATGATAATACAATGGGTGAAAGCAGTCATCCAATTTCGCCCTGTGGCATGTGCCGACAGGCTTTGGTTGAATATGAAGAACGGGTTAAACAACCGATAAGATTGATATTAAGTGGCCTTAATGGAAAAGTTTTTATTATTGAAAAAGCAAATTTGCTGTTGCCGCTTTCTTTTGGAAGTGTTGATTTAAGTCCCCCTCTATAACTTCGTTAGTTCCCTTATCAGGGAACCCCTAAGGGTAATGTAATGAAGTTAAGTTTGAATTGCCCTGCCCTTCAGGGCGGGGAACAAAGTAGCGCTCCACAAACCGGGCTTTAGCCCAATAATTTAGTTTGGCTAAAGCAAAAATACAACTTCATCTTTCACCGCCCTGAAGGGCGGTGCAATTGAATACCCTTAACTTATTGACATTGCCCGAAGGGGGAGGAAATTTAGGAGATATATGCGGAGATTGTAGAATTATGAAAAATACACTAAGGAATGAAATCAAATAGTAAAACTCTTTTTTCAGTGCCCGTCCGAACGGCACAGCCGGGCGGGCTTCTGTGCCTGCCTGCCGGCAGGCAGGTTTCTGTGGCAACTTTTAAAATAAAGTTTGCACGCCATTTGCAATTTTTCCTTCATGCTCCAGTAACCATTTTTTTCGCCACAGATCTCCCCCATAACCAACCAGATCGCCATTGCTGCCAATAACCCTGTGGCAAGGAACGATGATGCAGATACTGTTGTTGCCATTTGCCGTACCTGCAGCACGTATGGCTTTTACATTCCCTATCCGTTTGCTCAACTCAAGATAACTGATCGTTCTGCCATAAGGAATATTGCAAAGCTCAGCCCAAACAGTTTGTTGAAATTCGGTACCAACCTGCATGGTGTGTATAGTAAAATCTGTTCTTGTTCCTGCAAAATATTCGTTGAGCTGTTTAATACAGGCTTTTATTACCGGAGATTTTGGTTTTGCCCACAGGGTGCTGTGCATAAAATTGAGTTCGCTTTCGTTTATTTTAGCACCTTTCCACGAATTTGCAAACAACACATCAGAAATAGCGCTGCCCGTGCTCCTTATTTCAAGCACACCCAGCGGCGATTGATAATATACAATTTCGATGTTCATTTTTTAAAAAAGCTTCAAGCCACAAGCCACAAGGGACGGCCTGGTAACTCAAGGCTAATATAAAACTAAAAAAACTTTTTTATCTGAAAATTTGCCCCCTTGCAGCTTGTGGCTTAAGTCTTAACCGATTTTGCTTCCATTTTTAACAGCCACTGTTGGCTGCAGCAAAATCACGTCATTGTTTTCATTATACACACCAAGCACCAAACATTCGCTGAAAAAATTGGCTATTTGCTTTACCGGAAAATTTACAACAGCGATAACCTGTTTGCCAACTAATGCTTGCTTTGTATAAAGCGCTGTTATTTGTGCTGAAGATTTTTTAATTCCAAATTCGCCAAAATCAATACTTAACTGATAAGATGGTTTCCTGGCACCGGGAAAATCATTTACTTCGAGAATGGTTCCGGTGCGGATATCTATTTTTTCAAAATCTTCCCAACTGATCATACATTTTCGATTTTAATTACTGCATCTAAATTTAACCTGCCAAAAATATGCGGAAACTCTTCATTAATTGACGGGGCCAATTCATATTTTAAAAGTGCAGTTAATTTTGTTTCATCAATATGAAGTAATAATAAATCGTTTTGCCCTTTATAATATCGCTCTAAAACGCCTTGCACCTGTTCTGCTTTGCTGGTATGTATAAAACCTTCCAATGCAAGTGACGCTGCTTCGTAAAAGCCCTGCCCACCGGGACCTGCGGTCTGCACTGATTTTTGCCAGTTTAATGCTGTAACAACATGGTAGATCATTGGTCTAATAAATTTGCAAGTAAAAGCAACTCATCCATTTTGTACCGGTTGCGGTCGTTATCAAAACATTTGCTTAACTCTTCCAGTAAAAACTGAATGATGCGCTTATTATTTAACTTGCGAAAATAAGATGGAACCGGCGGCACCGAAATGCGTTTGAAATATGCTTCCACATCCTGGTGACTGTACATCTGCCCGTTTAATGGGTCAATATAAAAATTTATTTTTTCAGATGCATGTCCAACCGGGTTCAGCAGATCATGTTGGGCATCAAAGTAACCCAGAATAAATTGCCGGGGAATATTGATCGCTTTAACCGGTATATCCAGCAATTCGCAAAGGGCAATATAAATAATGCCATTACTTAAAGCATTACCTTTTTTGCTCTCCAGTGTTTTATTGATCAGGTAATCATCGGGATTATTATAAGCAAATTCTACCCCTTTTTGTTTAAAGTAATTATAATAAATACTGGTTACAATATTTATCTGCTCAATAGGGGTGAGGTAATTGTTTAATTCAAGCCAGGTATTACGCCGCAGTTTTTCAATTTCCTGGTACACGGCTGTGCTATCCAGGTCGGGGTAATGATAACGG
>JANOVD010000045.1:0-2266 GCA_031417255.1 Chitinophagaceae bacterium | reverse complement strand
CTTTGAAGAAAGAACTGGATGAAGCTAATATCTGTTTTCTGCATGCACCCTTGTTTCATCCGGCATTAAAAGTTGTTGGGCCGATAAGAAAAAACCTGGGTGTACGCACTTTCTTTAACATGCTTGGACCAATGGTAAATCCGGCTTCGCCTAAATACCAGTTG
The DNA here is from genome assembly GCA_031417255.1 of Chitinophagaceae bacterium. GTDB lineage: Bacteria > Bacteroidota > Bacteroidia > Chitinophagales > Chitinophagaceae > Ferruginibacter. Next base: position 2,102 of record JANOVD010000045.1, on the reverse strand, counting down.
GTTGGTGTTTATAATTTAGAGATGGCGAGAATTTATAATTATTTATTGCAACAGGGAAGCAGCGCTTTCACCATCATTCACAGCCTTGATGGTTATGACGAGATTTCGTTAACAGGCGATATCAAAGTGATCACCAATGCCGGAGAAAAAATTTACAGTGCAGAAGATTTGGGAAAACGTACCGTAAGCCCGATGGATATACATGGTGGAAATTCGGTTGAAGAAGCTGCAAAAATATTTTTAAGAATTTTAAAAGGAGAAGGAAGCTGGGCACAGAATGCGGTGGTGCTGGCCAATTCTGCCATGGCTTTGCAATGTACGGGTAAATACAAATCCTACAATGCCTGTTATCAGGCGGCAGTGGAGAGCCTGGAAAGCGGGAAGGCTTATCAATCTTTGCTAAAATTAACTTCAGTGTAATGAAAAATATTTTAGACGAAATTGTAGCGGTTAAGAAAACAGAAGTTGAATACGCAAAATCTTTTGCTGACCCGGATTGGTATAAATATTTTTCTGTTGATTTTGACAGAAAATGTATTTCACTAAAAGAAAACCTGTTAAAAGAAAACAGTACAGGTATCATTGCAGAATTCAAAAGAAAGTCACCCTCAAAAGGATGGTTTAAAAATGCAGATTATTCTGCTCCCGCTATTGTAATGTGTTATGAGCAGTATGGAGCGGCAGGAGCTTCGGTTTTAACTGATACAAATTTTTTCGGCGGAGATTTACCAGATATTACAGTTTGCAGAGCAGTAACTCAATTACCAATTTTAAGAAAAGATTTTATTATTGACGAGATTCAGGTGGTGCAGGCAAAGGCCTATGGTGCAGATGTGATTTTGCTGATAGCGGCAATTTTATCTCCACAAAGGGTAGAAGCACTGGCTATTGACGCAAAAAAATATGGCCTGGAAGTGTTGCTGGAACTGCATGATGAAAATGAATTGGGCCATATTTGCAATGAAGTGGATATGGTTGGAATAAATAACCGAAATTTAAAAACTTTTGAAGTAGATATTCAGCATTCGATAAAACTTGCGAAACAATTACCGGCCGATAAAGTAAAAATTGCTGAAAGCGGAATTGATGACGTTGAAACTATCAAAATATTTAAAGATGCAGGGTTTAAAGGTTTTTTAATGGGAGAAAAATTTATGAAAGAACCGCACCCCGGCTCTGCATTTGAACAATTTGTACAAAAACTAAAACAAGGATAACTATGAACACAAAAGTATGCGGCATTACACAGTTAAAACAATTGCAACAGTTAGATGGATTGGACATTGATTTTGCAGGATTGATCTTTTATAAAGATTCGCCAAGGTATGCAGGTGATAAAATTGCTAAGGAGGATCTTAAAAATTCCGATTTTGATCTTAAAAAAGTTGGCGTTTTTGTAAATGCAGGTTATGATGAGATCATGCAGGTTGTTGAAGATTACGGACTGGATGTGGTGCAGTTACATGGCGATGAAAGCCCGGAACTTTGCGAAGAATTATCTGAAGACGTGGAAGTGATTAAAGCTTTTAAAGTTAAAGACAGTAAGACTTCCATTGATGAAATGGTGGCTGATTATGATGAAGTATGCGACTATTATTTATTTGATACGGCATCATCAGAAGTGGAAGGCGGCACCGGGAAACAGTTCGACTGGAAACTGCTGAGCAAAAGCAAAATAGAAAAGCCTTTCTTTTTAAGCGGCGGTATTGGCGTAGATGATATTGCCAAAGTAAAAAGATTTAAACACCCTGATTATTATGCGGTGGATATAAACAGTAAAGTAGAGAAAGAACCGGGTGTAAAAGATATGCGATTGGTGTTGCAATTCAGGCAGGGGTTGAAATAAGAAAACCCCCTCCGCCCCCTGAAGGGGGAACTTTGGAGTATAATAATCTAAAGGGTCTTCACAATAACAAGTGGTTTAAAAATATGAAATGATGGAAACAGAAAAGAGGCAAAAAGCCCCTTTAGGGGTTTGGGGTATTGATGAACACGGCTACTACGGCAACTTCGGCGGAGCCTTCATCCCCGAAATGCTGTACCCCAATGTAAAAGAACTACAGGATAACTATCTGAAAATAATTTATGAAGAAAGTTTTCAA